>JAMPAE010000244.1 GCA_023667385.1 Ruminococcus sp. | reverse complement strand
CGAGATGGCTCTTATTGATACTGATGTTCGCCGTACTTTTGCAACAGGTATTGCAGGCTTTTCTCATGTTGTTGACTCACTCAGCGCAATTAAATATGCAAAGGTCAAGGTCATCCGTGACGAAACAGGAATTGCCGTTGACTATGAAACAGAGGGCGACTTCCCGAAATACGGCAACGATGATGACCGTGCAGATGACATTGCTGTTTGGCTTCTCAAAACCTTCCTTGCAAAAATTAAACGCCGTCACACTTATCGTGATTCAGAGCCGACAACATCAATTCTGACAATCACTTCAAACGTTGTTTACGGCAAAGCAACAGGCAATATGCCTGACGGACGCCGTGCAGGTGAGCCTCTTTCACCGGGTGCAAACCCAAGCTACGGCGCAGAAAACAACGGACTTCTTGCATCTCTCAACTCGGTTGCAAAGCTTCCGTATGAATGGGCTCTTGACGGCATTTCAAACACTCAGACAATCAGCCCCGATGCACTTGGTCACAATGAAGAAGAAAGAACAACCAACCTTGTCAGTGTTCTTGATGGTTACTTCAACCAAGGTGCACATCACCTCAACGTGAACGTATTCGGCAAAGAAAAGCTCATTGACGCAATGGAACACCCTGAAAAGGAAGAATATGCAAACTTCACAATTCGTGTTTCAGGCTATGCAGTTAAATTCATCGACCTTACAAAAGAACAGCAGATGGACGTTATTTCACGTACCTGCCACATCGGAATGTAAGCGATGACTAAAGGTTATATACATTCACTTGAAACATTCGGCCTTGTTGACGGCCCCGGAGTACGCTTTGTTGCATTCCTCCAGGGCTGCGCAATGAGATGCAAATTCTGTCACAACCCTGAAACATGGCATGGCGGCGGAGAAGAATGGGACGCTGAAGCTCTTTGGAAAAGGATGTACCGCTATAAATCCTATTGGGGCGCAGACGGCGGAATCACAATCAGCGGCGGCGAACCGCTTTTGCAAATGGATTTTGTCACTGAGGTGTTCACTTTTGCAAAGAAGAACAATGTCAGCACAACGCTTGACACATCGGGTCAGCCGTTTTGCGAAGATGAAAACTGGCTTTCACGCTTTCAAAAGCTCATGGATGTGACCGATTTGGTTATGCTTGACCTCAAGCAAATGGATGAAAGCGGTCACCGTGACCTGACCGGGCACGAAAATGCCAACATACTTCGCATGGCAAAATGGCTTTCGGATAACGGAAAATCCATGTGGATAAGGCACGTTTTGATTCCGGGTGTTACCGATGATGAAAATGATTTGTGTGAGATGAGAAAATTCATTGAAACACTGAAAACAGTTGAGCGTGTTGAGGTTCTGCCTTATCACACACTCGGCACCTTCAAGTGGGAAAAGCTCGGCATGGATTATCCGCTGAACGGTGTTCCGACTCCGAGTGATGAAGAAGTTGAGCGGGCAGAAAAGCTGCTTGGCATCAGATAATAAAAATAAGGAAGCACAAAGAAAATGCGTGCTTCCTTTTGGCTGTTTTAATATGCGGATGAGATGATCAAATTTCTGAGCTTTTCTCCGCATCATAAAAATAAAATCGGCAGGTGAAAAATCATGGGCGAGTATAAGAAAATTTCGTTCGAGCAGGCAAAGGCAATTTTAGATTCCGAACCCGACAGCATCATTTTTGATGTGCGTGAGGAAGAAGAATATGTAACAGGTCATGCCGATGGCGCAGTTTGCTTTCCGATTGATTCAATCAATGCCGAAACCGCTGAGCAAATGATTCCGTGCAAGAGCACCACCGTCATGGTTTATTGTCGCAGCGGAAGCAGAAGCTATGAATCGGCACAAAAGCTTCTTTCACTCGGCTATGAAAATGTCTGCGACCTTGGCAGCCTGGTTGGTTGGCCGTTCGGCATGGAATGGGGATAAAATCACAGCTTTTCAAGCTGAATTTATGATTGACAATATTGTTGGAATATGTATAATTGAATAGAAGTGTCTGTGAATACAGACGGCGGTTTGCTTTCCTCCTCCGCAAAGGAGGTGAGCTGTATGACGATTATGGAATTGTTAACTTTACTTATTTTAATAGTTGCCATCATTGAACTCAGCGATAAAAGAAAAAAATAACCGCCCCTGACTCCAATCTGTGGTGGTTATTTTTTCATAATCATACATAATTGAGGAAAAGGCAAACTGCTTTTTGCAGGCACTTCTTCCTTACATTTCATATTATATTCATTCGTTTGGCTGTTGTCAAGCGATTTTTCTTTATTTATATATCTGCAAATCCAACCTGAAAAACTGTGTCATTTCTTCGGGCATCGGGGCTGAGCAGTGAATTTTTTTGCCTGTAATCGGGTGGGTGAGTGTAAGCTCGCCGCAGTGCAGCGCCTGATGATTGATTCTCTCATCTTCACCGCCATACATCCTGTCGCCGATGAGCGGTGTTCCATTGCTTGAAAAATGAACTCTGATTTGGTGAGTTCTGCCGGTTTCCAAATGAATTTTGAGCAGAGTCAGTCCGCCTTTTGATTCAATTGCTTCCCAGTGTGTAACCGCTCTGTCGCCACGTTCGTCAACTGTGCGGTATGTTTTCATTGGGTCGGGGCGATAAATCGGCGCATCAATGGTGCCGCTGCCGCTATATTCACCAATAGCGATGGCGTAATAGGTCTTTTTAATTTCACCTGAAAGCCGTGAAGCTGCATGGCTGTTGAGGGCGCAGACGACCAAACCGCTTGTGCCTTTATCAAGCCTGCCGATGGCCCTGAAAGTGCACCCAAGCCCCTTTTTGGCAAGGTACCCCGAAACGCAGTTTGCCAAAGTATCTCCCTGATGGTTGTGCGATTCATGAATCGGCAGCATCGCCGGTTTGTTAACAATCAGCAGATCATCGTCCTCAAAAACAATGTCAGGCTCAAGGTCACAGGGCGCGCTTGTTGTTTTGTCAGCAGGAATGTTGATTGTGATGATGTCACCCGTGCGGATGATGTCAATTGTGCGGATGTGCTCATTGTTGCATTGCAAGCCGTTGTCAACCATTTTCAGCGAGCGAATGAGCTTTGATGAAAGTCCCGCTGCACCTTTGAGGAAGCTCAGCAGCTTTTTGCCGTCAAATTCAGGCGGTACGGTGTAGTTTAACGTTCTCATATTTTACCTGTTTTATCCATGTTTTATTATGAGCTAACATTAAAGTTGGTTTATTAACGCTTGCAATAACAT
>JAMPAE010000243.1 GCA_023667385.1 Ruminococcus sp. | reverse complement strand
AGCCTGTTCCAACGCAAGCTGCGCATTGGTTATGCCCGTGCGGCCCGAATCATGCATCAACTTGACGAAAGGGGACTGATCGGACCTGCTGAAAGCGGAGGAAAACCGAGAAAAGTGCTTATCACCAAGGCACAGTATCTTGAAATGAAAGCTTCACGTGGAGAACCGGCTGTTTCGGACGGTGATGATTTTGATGTGCTTTCTGATTGATTTACATTTATTGCAGGGGAGTGCTGCGTGCATTCCCCATTGCTATCTATAGCTTGAACGGAAAGGAATGAAGGAAGCTTTATGAATGATTTCTTGCCGATAACATATAGTGGAATGAAAGCACGAGGTTGGGATGAGGTGGATTTTGTCTATGTAAACGGAGATGCCTATGTTGATCATCCCAGCTTTGGCGCCGCAATTATAACGAGAGTACTTGAAGCAAAAGGCTTTAAGGTCGGATTCATTGCTCAACCTGATTGGCATAACTGCAATGATTTTAAGCGCTTCGGCAGACCGAAACTTGGTTTCTTTGTTTCGTCAGGCAACATTGACTCAATGGTGGCTCATTACACAGCTGCAAAAAAGCATCGTAGTGATGATGCATACACAGCAGGCGGCAAAACAGGTTCACGTCCGGACAGGGCAGTTATCGTTTATTGCAATCGAATCCGTGAAGCATATGGTGATATACCGATAATTATCGGCGGTCTTGAAGCTTCATTAAGGCGTTTCGCTCACTATGACTATTGGGATGATAAAATACGCCGTTCAATTATTTTCGATTCGCAGGCCGATCTGATTTCATATGGAATGGGAGAAAAGCAAACAATTGAAATTGCTCAAAGGCTTGCAGCAGGAGAATCAGTTTCATCTTTGACTGATATTCGAGGTACGTGCTATGCCTGCGATGTTGTTGATACACCGCTTTCGGGTGCTGAGTGTCCGTCATTTGAAATTGTTTCTGAAAATAAAAGAGAATATGCCATATCCTGCCGAGTTCAACAAGATGAGCAGGATCACATCAGGGGTAAGCTTATAAAACAGCGTCACGGCAAAAAAATGCTGGTTCAAAATCCACCAATGCCGCCGCTGACAACAGAAGAACTTGATTGGGTTTACTCATTACCTTATATGAGAACATATCATCCATCATATGAAAAGCTTGGTGGTGTTCCCGGAATTGAAGAAGTTAAATTTTCGATTACGCACAATCGTGGTTGCTTCGGTGCGTGTAATTTTTGCTCAATCGCTCTGCATCAAGGCAGATTCATAACGTGCCGAAGTAAAGAGTCAATACTAAAAGAAGCAGAACTTATCACAAAAATGCCCGATTTCAAGGGCTATATTCACGACATCGGAGGTCCAACCGCTAATTTCAGAAGAACTTCATGCGAAAAACAACTGAAAAGCGGTTTATGCAAAGGGAAAAAATGCCTTGCGCCAAAGCCGTGCCCGGCTTTAGTTGCTGACCACAGCGAGTATCTTGATATACTTAGGGCGGTTCGTCAGATACCAGGAATAAAAAAAGTGTTCATTCGTTCAGGAATACGCTATGACTACATTTTAAAAGATAAAGATGAATCATTTTTTAAAGAGCTTGTGAAGTATCATGTTAGCGGACAGCTCAAGGTTGCGCCGGAGCATTGCTCTGCAACTGTTCTTGACAAAATGGGTAAGCCGCACATCGACGCTTATGTTAACTTTTCAAAGCGTTATTTTGAACTTAGCCACAACAGCGGCAAGGAACAATATCTCGTACCTTACCTAATGTCATCACATCCGGGGTCAACACTTGATGATGCAATTGAATTGGCAGTTTTTCTGAAAAAACGTGGTATACGTCCCGAACAGGTGCAGGATTTTTATCCAACACCCGGAACAATTTCAACCTGTATGTTTTACACAGGCATTGATCCATATACAATGAAAGAAGTTTACGTTGCAAAAAATCCGCAGGACAAAGCAATGCAGAGAGCACTTTTGCAATATTATAATCTTAAAAATCACGACACGGTTGAAAAAGCATTGAAGCGTGCAGGAAGATATGATTTAATCGGCATGGGTGAAAAATGTCTGATTCGTCCTTCGGCAGGCAGTACGTCTAAGCATACACAAAGCAAAAATAAAGGCAGTTACACAAAAAAATATGGCAAATCAAAGAAGAAAAAGTATTAAGGCAAAACCAACAATCAGTGCCATTGCACTTTTGATTGTGATTATTTCTGTTATACTCGGAAGAAACAACGAAGCATTTGAAAAGGTCAACATCACTGCTGACAGTAATATTACCGCTTCAACCAGCGATGTTGTTAAAGTGCACTTCATTGATGTTGGACAAGGTTCATCAACTCTTGTTCAATGTGGCAATACAGGTATATTGATTGATGCAGGTGAACGTGAATACGGAAAAACCGTTGTTGGTTATTTGAAAGAAGCAGGTATAGATCGTCTGGAATACGTTGTTGCTTCGCATCCTCATTCGGATCACATCGGCGGTATCAAAGACGTGCTTGATTCTGTATATGTTGAAAATATAATTATGCCGCAGCTCACCGAAATCAATATTCCAACCACACGTATCTATGAAAATCTGCTGCTTGCAATTGATGAAAAGCATATCAATGTAATGTCGGCTAACTTCGGAGACAAATACACGGTCGGCGGTGCAGAAATGGAAATTCTTGGTCCGGTTGAGCAAGTTAAGGATTTGAACAATATGTCTGTAATTTGTAAAATAAAAGCGAACTCAGTTAAATTTATGGTGCTTGCAGATGCAGAGAAACAGGAGCTAAATTCGATTTATCGGCGCAACTATGATTTCAGGTGCAATGTGATTGCCATGGGACACCACGGCAGTCGAACATCAATTCATAATGAGTTCTTGCAATCAGTAAATGCGAAAGTTGCAATAATTTCATGCGGCAGGGATAATTCATATGGTCATCCACACGAAGAAGCGTTGGAGTATCTTGAAAATAACAAGATAGAATATTACCGCACGGACTATGTTGGAAACATTGTCTTCACGTGTAATGACAAAGGCTATGCAATAAACTATGGATAATTGGAGTGAGTAAAATGAAACTGATTGTTGACAGAATTGAGGGGGATGTCGCCGTTTGTGAAAAGAGTGACTTGAGCAGAGTTAACATTGCACTTTCACTATTACCGGGTGATACCCATGAAGGAAGTGTGATTATCGACGATGGAAACGGTCATTATTCACTTGATTTAACAGAAGAAGAGCAGAGACG
>JAMPAE010000242.1 GCA_023667385.1 Ruminococcus sp. | reverse complement strand
AAAGTACCTTGTTTTCGTTAAATTTTTCAATTAAGTCATAATGACCGACAACATCAGGCTTTTCATCGCAAATAAATTTTGCAACAGATGAGTAATACTGCTTCGACATCGCAAGCCAGTTTCCGTCAAATTCATTTTCAACACAGGTTTTCAGCTCATCTGCCGTTTCATCAATTGAATAGATTTTTTCGCCGCAATGAAGCTGGTGAACTGAACCGATGATGTAATCAAACTGTGATTTATCAAGCTTAACATGATCGGAATCAAGCTCAATGCCGTTGTAAATTTCAATTTTATCGGCATATTTCGTTTTAAGTTTGTTAATTGTTTCAACATATTTTTGAAGCTGATTTTCATTGATTGCCCATTCGTTTTCAAAATTCATCGGAGAATGACCTGAAAAGCCAAGGCTTACAAAGCCTTTTTGGATTGCCGCTTCCGTCATTTCTTCAGCGGTATTTTTTCCGTCGCAAAAGCAAGTATGCGTGTGGCAATTTGATTTAATCACAGCAAACGTACCTCCTCTTTAATTACGGGACTGCTGATTAACAACAGTCCCGTGTAATTATGTTTTATTGTGCTCTTTTTTATATTTCTTTTTCATTTTGTTGTATTCGCTCTTTTCCGCACGGGTCATCTTGTAATCAAAAGTTCTTCTGTTAATGCGGTCATAGGTCTGAGTTGCGAGCCTTACATCTCTGTTATCGAACACTTCGGTTGCGGCAAGGATAATCAAGCCGCTGTCATCCGGCAATGTGATTTCGCTGACGCCCTCGGTGTTGATTTCATACATAAAGAAATACAACTGAGAAGCAACGTTGTCCTTGTCATCGGCATGAGTGTGAGTACATTCCCAAGCAAGCTTATCCGTTTTGATAAATGCAGTTTCTGCAAGCTCATAGAGGTCCCAACCGCCGATACGCTCATTGATTGACTGAACCATAATGCCGGTTTTGCTGTTGCCAAGGTCGAAGTTATATCCCTTATCGCCATAAAGGCTGGCAGCAATGAAATAGAATCTGTTGCCGGTGACTTTAATTTTTTGACCTGCACAGATGACTGCATTGTTCGAAGCCCATGTTCCGCCCGTTTCAAAGCGTACTCCGCCGCATTCAATCGTTTTCGGGAAGATTTCACCCGGAACAGAAACGTTGATTGTTGGTATTTTTGCAGCACCCCTGTTGTTATTGAATGTAACAATGTCAACATTATAAGGTAAATCAACCGTTTTCTGATCTGCAAGAGCTGACACCTTGCACGGAGCAAGAGTGAGCGCAAAGGTTTTGACTTCATATGGAGCAAGGTCAAATTTCAGCTTGCCGTTTTCAACATCGGCAGGTCCGATTTCTTCTTCGGAAGCGTAAACTTCCCTTGCACTGAGAATGCCTTTGCCAAGCGAAAGTTCAACGCCGTTTGCAGGTCTGTTTGCGCCCTCGTTAACTCTGACAATAACCTCGTTTGAATCTTCCGCCTTTTTGATGGCTCTGATGATTACATCGCTGTTGTTGATTGAGCCGAACGAGTAATCATTGCCAAGTGGGCCGGGGTGATTATTTGTCACAAACGCTGCCATCGGCTGATTGAATGCACGAGCATTGAACTGAGTTGCATTTGTGTAATCGCCCTTATGTGAATAAATTGCGTAGCTATATCTGTTATGACCGAAATCGAGCATACCCTGAACGCTGTCGTGGCGGAAGTAATGCTTCGGAGTGTGAATAACTGTCATGCGAAGCGAGCTTTCATCTTTCATGATCCAGCCGTATTTTGAATCACTGAAAACAGAAACGCCGTAGCCTTTGTTTGCATCGCTGATGTCAACCCACTTCTGAGCCGGTACTGCATAAAGATTCTTGTTAGCTTTCTTTCGTGGAATTGCACCAAGACCGAGATCAAAAATTGCAGTGTTGTTTTTGGCAGTGAAATAGAAGCCATTGTGAAGCGCACGTGAAAATTCACGCCATTCAATTTCGTTGTAAACTTCAACACACTGTCCGCCTGATGTGAGTGATACATAATAAGTGAACGCAGATTTATCAGTATACTGTCTAACCTTGAGGGTTACCCTTGCCGAGCCGTTTTCAACGATTTCCGTTGTACCGTATTCTGCAAACTCCCACGGGTATTTTGAAAGCTCATTATATGTAAGCTCCCATGCCGGGTACTCCTTGTTGCCCTCGTATTTGTTAAGCTCAAACCTGATTGGCTTTTCAAGAAGCTCCGTGTTATCAAGAGTTTTGTCAATAATTGAAGCGATGTCACCTTTTTTGTTGACAGTTACAATATATTTGAAGTTTTCGAGCATATATTTATCGGCACGAAGTCCTGTATTCATTGTGCAAGGTTCAAAGCTATAAAGCACATCAACAACTTTATAGCCGAGCGACTGAACGCCGACGCATACTGAAGCTTTAATGACTGAATCATCGCAGTAGTTAACCTGTGACGGAAGCTCTGCGCCGCTTTTGTCGAACACTCTGATGTATTTATAGCCTGCGCTTGGAATTGTGAAATCAACAACGCCGATGCGGTTTTGCTCAATGCTGTTGTTAATTACAACCGGAACGCCCTTTGTCCATGATGTGTCCATGTTGCGGATAATTTCCGCACTTGCACCTTCATATGCGTTGGTGAACTGGTTTGCACTCATGATGTAATCGTTCCACGAACGCTGATATGCCCTTTGAACCGATGTACCTGTGATGTCATCATGGAAAGTATGCGCAATCAGGCGCTTCCATGACCTTTCAAGCTCAAATGTCGGATAGTTAAACGAGCAGACATTTGATGCAATTACGGCACTTCTTTCTGCCATATCAGCAAGTTCTTCGTTTCTGCGGTTACATCTTTTGCTAAATCCACGTGCGGTATATGAGCCAACGCCGTGATTCGTCATCGGAAGCTCGTTGTTCCACTTGGGCAGGCGGTTAACGTCAACCGGATCAAGCTTGCTCATGTCATCAAAGAAATCACAAACTGATGATGAAAGCACCTTGATTTCGCTGCTGTCGTTGCTGTTGATCTCTTTTTGAACAGTTGCAACTGACTTTTCTTTCGGCGCACCACCGATGTCACCAACACCGTGATAGCCAAAAGTCCACGGCAAACCGAATTTCTTGTTGTTATTGTTGAGCTTTTTTGTAAGGCTGCTGTTATTTCTGACTTTGTCGTAAACCGTGCAATATGATTTTGCATCAAGCGAAGCAAAAATCGGTTTTCCGCTCACGCCATACCAAAGGCCAATGTCAA
>JAMPAE010000241.1 GCA_023667385.1 Ruminococcus sp. | reverse complement strand
TGAGTCAAGATATTCATTGATGACCTTGCTCAGACCTTGCCAAATGGGGAGAGTGGGGCAATCAGCGCTTCTGCTGCATTCGGTTGGATTCGCAGCGGCGCAGGAAACAGGCGCAAGGTCGCCCTCGGTCAGGCGCAGAATGTCACCGACGGTGTAATGTTCAGGTGACTTTGCAAGGCGATAGCCACCCTGAAAGCCACGGTTGGTTTGAAGCACGTTTGATTTGTTGAGCACAGGCACAATCTGCTCCAAATATTTTTTTGAAACATTCTGCCTTTCGGCAATGTCTTTGAGCGCAATGAAGCCGTTGTTTTGATGCTCGGCAAGGTCAAGCATCATTCGCAGTGCATAACGCCCTTTGGTTGAAATTTTCATCGTAGATCACATCCTTTACCTAATAATAACATATTTTTAGTAGGCTTTCAAGAAGTAAATTTATATTTTTATGTTATTATACCATGCAAAAAGCAGCGCAGAATTTTAAACTGCACTGCTTCTCAAATGGATGTAGATTGTGTGACAACAAAATGAGATTTTTTCGGTTTGAGCTTATATAACATTAACCATCTCCTTTTTCTTGAGATTTTTTGCGCACATAAAATAAAAAAGTGCGCCCCGAATGGAACGCACTGAAAAATGCATTCCATTGTTGCGACACAATTTTAAACATCTTACAGCAAGATATGATTAAATAGAGAATGCACTTTTACCAAAGTGATTCTCGCCATAAGATGTATTTATAATTATGTCGCAAGAATAATTTAGCACACTTTCTGAAAAAAATCAATATAAAACAAAAAAGTGCGCTCCAAACGAAGCACACCGAAAAATGTGACTTCGTTTTGCTACCACACAAAATTTCAACAAACACTACAGAGTACGTCAAAATTGAAGTCTACATTTTTACCAAAGTAAAAACATGACTCCGTAATATTTGTTGATATTAAATTTTGTGTGGTGCTTTCATTATAGCAAACATTGCTGTCATCTTCAAGAGAAAATTGAATTTTAGTTTTAACTTAGGGTCGAACCTACTGATAGAGAAAAAATTGTAGTACTCCTTCCGTCAAAAATGCTGCGCATTTTCGCCACCTTCCTCAAAGAGGAAGGCTATTAAGGCTCCCTCTGGGAGGGAGCTGTCAGCGAAGTTGACTGAGGGAGTTTTCAACGTCAAAATTTACCTATTAGCTAATAGGTTTGGTGCAACTCCTTCCGTCATGCCACCTAATCTCGGCTGCCGGCGAAGCGTACACACGGTGCGGAATCATAAAAATCAGCCGACATCACAGGCGACCAATGGCCGCCCCTACAGGGTGTTTATCCGGTGAAAAGTTAAAAGCTATCGGTTAAGAAGTTCCTCCCTTTGCGGCATCAATCAAACCACAGGCATAGCCTTAATCGCAATTCCTCATTCCTAATTCCAATTACGTCTCCTCTTGCCAAAATCAGGCGCATATGCTAAAATTAATCCATCAAGCAAAACGGAGTGATGTTATGCATATCCCAAAGGGCGAAAGCCACGAAGTTGAAATTGAGCTTTTTGAGCAGGCACTGGAGCAATCAAAAATTCAGTCGCACATTGAATATGACGTTCGTGATTGGCTTTATGTGCCGAATCATTACAGTGAATATCGTTACATACTTGGCACAACGGGGAAAAATCCGCTCATTTGCATCGGCATTAACCCCTCAACCGCCGCACCGAATGATTTGGATAACACGCTCAAATCGGTTGAGCGCATCGCTCTCGGCAACGGCTATGACAGCTTTGTGATGTTCAACGTTTATGCTCAGCGTGCCACACGTCCCGATGACATGGATAAGCAGCTCAATGCGGCGCTTCATGCGGAGAACATGAAAGCGTTTGAATATGTCCTCTCGCTTTATGAGACCGAAAAGCCGTCTGTTTGGGCGGCGTGGGGCAACATTGTTGAAATGCGTCCTTATTTGAAAGATTGTTTACGTGACATGGTGAACATTTCCAAAAAGTACCACGCAAGTTGGTACTCCGCAGGAGCAATCAGCAAAAAAGGACATCCCCATCATCCGCTTTATTTGAAAAAAGACAGTCCGCTTGATGAGTTTGACATGGAAATGTATCTTGAAAACGTGCTTGATCAAAGGGCAGTAACCGTGTAATACTTTTTTGTAATAAACCATGACCGTTCCTCATATGCTTTAGTGATAAGGGGGATGGTCATGAATGATTTAGTGGAAGAAAGAGCCGTTGAGTTGGCTGAATATATAATCGCCACAAAGGCGACCGTCAGATCCGCCGCAAAAAAATTCGGAATCAGCAAATCTACCGTACATACTGACGTTTCACGGCGGCTTTTACTCATTGACAAGGACTTGGCTGATAAAGTGCGCCTGGTTCTTGATGAAAACAAATCACAGCGCCACATCAGGGGCGGAATGGCAACCAGAGAGAAATATAAGGCGAAAGCGCAATCAAAAAATTAACCGCAATTTACTGTTGACAAAAATGCTGCACGGTGATAAAATGTAAAAAACAAAAGAAAATCCCATCACAAAGCGATGACGGAGAAGGCTTTTTCATTTTGTTGCTTAATCAGAGAGGTTTTGTCGGCGGCTGAAAGCAAAACCGTGAGTGCAGAAAAAGCTACCGCTCCCGAGTGTGCATTGAAGCGGCGAAGTGCCGATAAAATGTGCCGTTTGACTGCGTTAAAGTCACAAGAGTGCCGCACTTTTTTTGCGGAATACGGGTGGAACCGTGGAGAATGAAATTTCATCTTCATCCCAGTACAGTTATGCTGTGTTGGGATGATTTTTTTGTCATATTAATCCACAAGAAAGGAAAAACTAACAATGATTAACGTAACACTTAAAGGCGGAGTTGTCCGTGAATATGAAAACGGTGCAAGTGTGCTTGACGTTGCAAAAAGCCTTGGCGCAGGACTTTTTAAGGCTGCCTGCCTTGCAAAGGTTAACGGCGAGGTTTGCGATTTGCGCACCGTGCTTGATTCAGACTGTGAGGTTGAAATCCTCACTTTTGACGATGAAGAGGGCAAAAAGACTTTTTGGCACACGTGCTCTCACGTTCTTGCTCAGGCAGTCAAGCGCCTTTATCCAAACACCAAGCTTGCCATCGGTCCTGCCGTTGACAACGGTTTCTATTATGACTTTGACAGTGAAATCAACTTCACTCCCGAAATCCTTGAAAAAATTGAAGCTGAAATGAAAAAAATCGTCAAGGAGGCACTTGTGCTTGAATGCTTTGAGCTTGAACCTGACG
>JAMPAE010000240.1 GCA_023667385.1 Ruminococcus sp. | reverse complement strand
AAATTTTGATTTTTTAACGGTTGACATAATGCAAAAAGGGTGTTAGAATGATGAGGCACTGAATGTGTGGGTGAATTTTCAGTGTTATTGAAATCAGGTATATGCCTCCTTAGTTAAATGGATATAAGAACCTATTGCTGCGCAATAGAACCTTGTTACTCGCTTCGCTCGTAATAATAAATCCTATGTTAAAATTAAATATATGCCTCCTTAGTTAAATGGATATAATAAACCCCTCCTAAGGGTTAGTTGAGGGTTCGATTCCCCCAGGGGGTGCCAAAAATTCCGAATGGCGATACATTCGGAATTTTTTCTGTAAAAAGTATGTGGTAATAGCGAATTTTTTCGGAATATCTCCCCAAAAAAGAACAAGTACACAAATAAAAGAAAAATTTGAAAATTTTTTTGATTTCTTGTCACCTTTTTCACTTTTGATGCGTTATATATTATAGAGGCTCTTGAAAAAGAGTCGGTGCTCGATTTCATTATGGGCACTGTGTTTACCATACTTAATAAAAAAATACCGGCTGATATTATAAGGTTGTCAGCCGGTATTTTTTTGCTATCAAGCCGATACTAAATACTCCGGGCTGGCGAATAAACAGAGTTCATACTTATTTATCGGCAAGTCTGTTGCTTTTGAGGCGTATGTCTGATATAATCACCATAGGATGAATTAACTCATCCTATGAAAAGCGAAGGAGAAAAAATATGCTTGAAAAAATCAAAACTTTTCCGGATGAAATCAAAAGTCACTGGAACAAACCCGCTGAGGGCAAGTACATTCCATATAAAGAATTTGCTGCCTACAGCTTCGGTGGAATCGGCGTCAACACAATTAACTCTCTTTTCGGTTATGTTGCTTTGTCGGCAAACTGCCTGCTTGTTGGCTCAGCATACGGCATTAAGCCGACCCATCTGGCGTTTCTGAACATAATTATGAATGTGCTGAACCTCATCAAAACACCGTTCATCAGTATGCTGATTGACAACACAAACTCAAAATACGGAAAGTTTCGTCCGTATTTACTGACTACGGGTATTCCGACAGCGCTTTTGATTTGCGTCATGGCGTTCATACCAAACAGCATTAATTACTGGATAAAAGTTGCTGCGCTCGGCATCACATATGCCTGCCTGATGATTTTTCAGGGCTTATATGCACAATGTTTCACAAACCTTGCACAGGTTCTCACCCCTAACGGCGAAGAAAGAACCGGACTGCTTTCCGTCAGCCAGTTCATATATAGTCTCGGACCGTCAATTGTCAATATGCTTCTCCCGATTCTTGCTGAGCTTACGGGCGGCATGACAAACTTTAACACATACAGAATCTTCTTTCCGATCTTCTCGATTATCGGAATTGCTTTGAGCATTATCACATTCAAATACACCGAAGAAAAAATCGTTGTTCCGAAGAATTATGTTGCAAAGGTAAAATTTTCCGAGGGTATCAAGCAGGTTGCAAAAAATAAATATTTCTGGCTGATTAACCTATATTCGATTTTGGGCAGCATGAAATACAGTATCGGCTCAATCCTCGGTTGGTATTGCATTTATCTTCTCAAAAGCAACACCATGCTTGGCATTATGAACACTGTCATCGGAACGGCGGCTGTTCCAATGATGCTGCTTGCCCCCATTTTGGCAAAGAAAATCAGCAAAAAGAACATTATCATTGTGACAAACATTTTAAGAATCTTCTTCTGCATCGGTATGTCTGCAACAATGGATTCAAAAGTCATGTTCCTTGTGTTTCTTTATCTTGCAACGCTGATGCTTGGCGGCGATGCTGTTCTCACCACTTCAATGACAGCAGAAATTTTCGACTATCAGCAATGGAAAACCGGAACGAGGCTTGAGGGCTTCATCACTCAATTCGGCGGAATGCTGACGGCGGCAGCAAGCATGCTAACAGGTTTGATTCAACCGTTTTTCTATGAGTATTACGGACTTGTGTCAGATTATAACGTGCTGTACGATGCCTCTGTCAGAACTCCGATTTTCAATGTTCTGATAATCATAAGCATAGTAAGCGGCTTACTCGGTATTATCCCGATGTTCTTCTTCAACCTCAAGGAAAAAGACCACCAAAAGATTATCGAGGACCTCAAGCTGCGTGCAAAAGCCGAAGAAAATGTTAGTGAATAAGATGAAAAAACGTGCAAAGGATCAGTTGCCCGAGGGATACAAAGAAATCTTTTCGGTAAACCTGCAAAAAGATAAGAAAACGGCACTTGGAATCAATTTGGCAGCCGTGGCAATCATGCTTACAATGGCGATACCTATGCATTTTCACGTTTCAGCGTTCACTCTTTTCAGCATGGATGACGGGTTGGCAATGTATGTGCTGAGGCTCGGCGTTTTGATTGCAGCATCAGTTGCCTACATTATTTTGCATGAGCTTGTTCACGGTGTAGCCATGAAGCTGTTCGGCACTGAAAAGGTGAAATACGGCTTCACGGGGATGTATGCTTTTGCGGGCAGCAGCGATTACTATGACAAAGCAAGCTACATTGTGATTGCGCTTGCACCGATTATATTTTGGGGCATTGTGCTTGCAATAATCAACGTACTTGTGCCGACTGCGTGGTTTTGGGTGGTTTATTTCATTCAAATCACAAACATTTCCGGTGCAGCAGGCGATTTATATGTAACTTTCAAATTCTCAAAAATGCCGAAAGACATCCTTGTTCATGACAGCGGACTCGGCATGACGGTTTATTCGGCAAAATGATATAATAAAACGAACGGCACTGAGCATATGCCGTTCGCTTTTGTTTTTATCTGTTACAATTAACAAAACAAGGATGTGTATGTTTAAAAGGAAAAAATCGTGTGTTAAAAAAAGTTCTTAATGACGGACTGTGTGAGATGCTACATTAAGCTAAACAAAAGACGCAATATCACCCTTGTTTTTCCTCATTCATCAAACTTCCTGCAAATGAAATCTGCGCCGAGACTTTCGGCAATTTTTTTTGCTTGCTGAACCTTTTCGCTGCCAATAACATCAACAACTGACATTCTGGTTTTTGTGCCGCATTTTACGCAGTCAGAAGTGAAGCTAATCATTGCATCAAATGCCTTACCGGGGAAAATGTTGCGTGTGATTTTGTCATATTCCTCAGAGGATGGCGCATTAAGTGAAATTGATACACTGTCAAAAACGCTGCAAATTTCCGCCGCCGTTTTTCTGCCGTTGATCAAATCAGAAAGTCCGTTTGTGTTAAGGCGGAGCTTAATTTTTGGCTGAAGCGCTTTAACATATTTTGCGGAAAAAATG
>JAMPAE010000023.1 GCA_023667385.1 Ruminococcus sp. | reverse complement strand
GTATGGCAGGTGCTCAGGGCTATTACGGTGTTGAACCTGACCTCACAATCTTCGGTAAGGTTATCGCAGGTGGTTATCCCGGCGCAGGCGGAATCGGCGGTAAGAGAGAATACATGAAATACATGGGTGCAGGCCTTGACGAAAGCGGCAACAAAGTTAAGAAAGCTTTCTGCGGCGGTACAATGGCTGCAACTCCGCTTTCATGCGTTGCAGGTTACTATACTCTTGAAGAAATTGACAAGCAGAACGCTTGCCAGAGAGCAGGTCAGATGGGTGACAGACTCACGGAAGGCCTCAATGTAATCATTGACAAATATAACCTCCCGTTCGTTGCATTCAACCAGGGTTCAATTTGCCACCTCGACACAGTTGGCACAATGCACTTCTCAATCGACTGGAGCAAGGTATGGCAGATTCCGGGCGTTCTCAAGGCAACAAGCGAACGCAAGGCAGAAATGACTCACATGGGTGCTGCATATATGGCTGAAGGCCTTGTTACACTTGCCGGTTCACGTCTCTATACTTCTGCTGCATATACAGAAGAAATGATTGACGATGCACTTGTACGCTTCGACAGAGTTCTTTCTCAGTGTGGACTTAAAGAAGGCTAATTAAAATTTGACCAAGGGCAGACGTTGCTGTCTGCCCTTTATTTCATCAAAAAGTAGGTGTTCATAAATGGATATTCAAACAGCAAAAGAAATTGTTGTTGAAGCAGGTAAACAGCTTGTTTCATCAGGACTTATTGCAAGAACATGGGGCAACGTAAGCTGCCGCATTGACGACAAGCATTTTGTCATCACTCCAAGCGGACGTGCTTATGAAACTCTCACTCCCGATGAAGTGGTTCTTGTTAACACAGATGATCTTACATATGAAGGCAACATCAAGCCGTCAAGCGAAAAAGGTATCCACGCTCAGTGCTACCTTCTTCGTCCGGAAACAAATTTTGTTATCCACACACATCAGATGAACGCATCAATCGTGAGTGCAATCGGCTGCGACATTAACAACATCACAGGCGAAAGCAAAGAAATCATCGGCGATAACATCCCTGTTTCAACTTATGGTCTTTCAGGCACAGGCACACTTCGCAAGGCAGTTGTTGCTGCGCTCAAGCGTTCAGATTCAAAAGCAGTCATCATGAAGCATCACGGCGCTGTTTGCCTTGGCACAGATTATGATGATGCATTCAAGGTTGCAAATGAAGTTGAAAAAGTTTGCGCTGATTATGTTTTTTCAAAATATAACGAGCTTACAAGCAAAACTGCTGAAACTTTCAGCGATGTTTATGCATATGTTGCAGACCTCAAAAAGCGTGCAGATGCTCCGTCACCTGCAATGACCGCTTATGACAGCTCAAGGGACGGCAACGTTGTTGTTCTCAAAGATAAAGAGGGCAACGAAAAAGCAACAATTGCAATGGCAAAAGAAATGCTTATCCTTGGTGACAAGATTCCGCCAGAGGCAGATATGCACATGGCAATTTATAAGAACCGTGAAGATGTTAACTACATCATTCACGCTGACGATGATGCAGTTGTTACCGCTTCAAAAATTGTTAAGAAAAAGCTCCGCCCGTTGATTGATGACTTTGCTCAAATTGCAGGCACAACAATCAGGAATGTTGAGTTCAATCCCAACAGCACGCTGAAAACAAGCAAAAAGGTTGTTAAGGCTCTCGGCAAGCACAAAACAGTTGCATTGCTCAAAGATAACGGCGCAGTTTGCTGTGGCCCGACTCAGGACGAGGCAGAAGCTGCTGAAATGGTTGCAGAAAAGAACTGCAAGACCTATGTTTCAAGCCGTCTGTTCGGCAAAAAGGCAAAACCTGTCGGTGCAATCGACGCTCTCCTTGAGAATTTTGTATACAGAGTAAAATACTCAAAGCAGAAATAAACAATTACTCATTTTTTTCCTTTCTAAATAACGGTGACGGCAAGGCTTACGAATTTGTAATGCCTTGCCGTCACCGTTTATTCTCAAATTGTTAATGCTTGCTCAAAAGGTGTTTTTCGGTCAAATCTATTCCCAGTGCTCCCAGTGGTGCAGTGATGAGAATTGCTGTCACCGCAACCGTCAGAACCATGTTACCGCAAGGCAGACCAACCGCAAGCGGAACTGAACCGATTGCCGCCTGAACCGTTGCTTTGGGCAGGTAAGATATGACGCAAAAAACACGCTCTTTTATGTTGAGCTGAGTACGTATGAGGCAAAGCAACACGCCAACAGAGCGGAAACACAAATTGATGAAAATCAGGAAGATGACATTGACGCCTGCTGAAAGTGTATATTGAACATCAATTGCTGCACCAACAAGCACAAACAAAATCACTTCGGCAGCAATCCATAGCTTCCCGAACTTATCGGAAAGCCGGGAAGTCACATTTGATTGACTTCTCATTGCCAACACCAAAGCCATGCTGACAACCGCAAGCAATCCTGAAAAAGGAAGGTGATTTTTGAGCATATCCTCTGCTGAAACAAGCAGGCAGGAAACAGCTAAAATGATAATCACTTTCATGCTGTTGCGAACCATGTGCCCTTTTTTAAAGCACTGCTCAAATAAAAATGAAAGCAGAAAGCCAACAGCGGCGCCTGCAAAAATTCCGAGTACAATTGAAATCGGTATGTTTGCAAAAACTGCGGCGCTGACAGCTCCGTTTTGCGCCATTGTGAGAAAGGCAGAAAACAGCACAAGCACGTATACATCATCAAGCGAAGCGGCTGCCAGAATTAGCTGTGGAATGCTTTTATCTGTGCCACGCTTGTTCTCAATCAAGTTCACCATTTTCGGCACAACAACCGCAGGTGAAACTGCGCTCAAAACTGCACCCATCAAAGCGGCTTCAATTGTGCTGACTCCAAGCAGCAATGGCGCAAAAATTACACATGACAGCGTTTCAAATGTGGCAGGCAAAAACGACATCAGAATTGCACTGCGCCCGACTTTTTTTAAATCACTTATATTCAGTGTCAGCCCTGCTTTGATGAGGATGATGACAAGTGCAAGCTTGCGAAGCTCAGCAGAGATGCCGAGAATGGAGCTGTCAATCAAATCAAGCACAAACGGACCGAGTATGATGCCACTGATGAGCATGCCGATAATTCTCGGCAGTTTGATTTTTTTGCATATTGCAGCGAGTGAAAGTCCAACAAGGAAAATGAGAGAAAGAGAGTATAGCATTATAATACACCTCGTGTTAATTTTATTTTAGAATAATAAAAGCTGATAATTTCTGCGTGTCAGGCAGAAGTCATCAGCTTAAAAAGCGGTTTAGGATAAAATCCTCGGGAGAGCATCATTCCCGTTATTTGGAAGTACTGATCAGTGCTTCCTCTTTATTTTCTGAACTGCTGTTTCATTCTCTGTTCTTTTGAAAGGATGACCTTTCTCAGTCTGAGTGATTCAGGTGTAACCTCAAGAAGCTCATCGTCTTTGATGAATTCCATGCATTGCTCAAGGCTGAGTGTTGTTGGCGGAACAAGGCGGAGTGCATCGTCTGAACCTGAAGCACGGGTGTTTGTCAGGTGCTTTGTTTTGCATACGTTGCAGGTGACATCCTCGCTTTTTGCACATTCACCAACAATCATTCCCTCATAAACGGGAACGCCTGCACCGATGAAAAGTCGACCTCTGTCCTGAGTATTAAACAAGCCATAAGCACTTGATTCACCGGTTTCGTGAACAACGATTGAGCCACGTTCTCTTGTTTGAATGTCGCCCTTATATGGCTCATAGCCTGCGAAAAGCTGATTCATGATGCCGTTTCCGTTGGTGTCGGTCATGAATTCACTGCGGTATCCGATGAGACCTCTTGACGGAATTTTGAACTCAAGGTGAGTTGCTCCGCCGTTTCTTGCACCCATGTTTTCAAGCTCTGCCTTTCTTGAACCAAGCTTTTCCATGACTGCGCCGACGTATTGTTCGGGTACTTCAACAATGAGAAGCTCCATCGGCTCAAGCAGAACATCGTTTTCCTTTTTCATGATTACTTTCGGGCGTGAAACCTGGAATTCATAACCCTGGCGGCGCATTGTTTCAATGAGAATTGAAAGGTGAAGTTCACCTCTGCCGCTGACTTTGAAAGTATCAGTTGAATCGGTTTCCTCAACACGCATACTTACGTTGGTTTCAACCTCTTTGAAAAGCCTGTCACGGATGTTTCTTGATGTTACAAACTTACCTTCACGTCCTGCAAACGGACTGTTGTTAACAATGAAGTTCATTGAAATGGTTGGTTCGTCAATTTTAACAAACGGAAGTGGCTCAATGTGGTCAGGGTCGCAGGCAGTTTCACCGATGTTGATGTCAGCAATGCCTGAAACGCAAACAAGGTCGCCCATTTTTGCACTGTCAACTTCAACACGCTTGAGTCCCTCAAATTGATAAAGCTTTGAGATTCTGACATTTTGCTTTGAGCCGTCCGCACGGCAGATTGTGACTTGCTGACCGTGCTTAACCTGACCTCTTTCAACTCTGCCAACGCCGATTCTGCCGATGTAATCGTCATAATCAAGGCTTGAGAAAAGAATTTGAAGCGGTGCATCAATTTCGCCCTTCGGCGGGTCAATGTTTTCAAGAATTGAATCAAACAGCGGGCGCATATCACCCTCACGAACGCTGCTGTCAAGTGATGAGTAGCCGTCTTTTGCTGAAGCGTAAACAACAGGGAACTCAATCTGATCTTCTTCTGCGCCAAGCTCAATGAAAAGGTCAAGCACTTCATCAATGACCTCGTCAGGTCTTGCACCCGGACGGTCAATTTTGTTAACAACAACGATAACCTTTTTCTTCAAGCCGAGAGCCTTTTTCAAAACAAACCTTGTTTGTGGCATACAGCCCTCAAATGCGTCAACAAGCAGCAAAACGCCGTCAACCATCATGAGGATACGCTCAACTTCGCCGCCGAAATCGGCATGGCCCGGAGTGTCAACAATGTTGATTTTTGTGTCTTTGTAATGTATAGCAGTGTTTTTTGAAAGAATTGTGATTCCTCTTTCTCTTTCAAGGTCATTTGAGTCCATGACTCTTTCTGCAACCTGCTCGTTTGCACGGAAAATACCGCTTTGCTTGAGCATTTCATCAACCAATGTGGTTTTACCATGGTCAACGTGGGCGATGATTGCCACGTTACGAACTTCGTTTCTTACGTCCATAATTTCACCTTTATTCTCATTTTATATAACCGAAACATTTTACCATGAATTGAACGTTTTATCAAGTCGGAAATTGCACAAGTAAAGGCAAATATAAACTTATTGTTTTATTTATTGTGTTTACAATTTGCCGTCGATATGATAAAATGGCAACAGGAAAGCAATAAATTTAAAATAAAGGCGGTATAAAAATGAGTGTTACAAAATCAGTTTATGACATCATGCCTGATGGCAGGGAAGTATATCTTTATAAAATCGAAAACAACAATGAGGTCAGCGCAGGCATCATCACAAGGGGCGCAACCCTTGATTCATTCTGCTGCCCTGATAAAAACGGAGAAATGGGTGACATCATTGCAGGCTTTGATAACATCCTCGGTCACATCAATTCCGGCACATATACCGGTGAGGTCATCGGTCAATATGCAAACAGGCTTTGCGGCGGAAAATTCAGTGTAAACGGTGAGGAGTACCAAGTCACAAAAAATGAAAACGAAATCACCTGCCTGCATGGCGGCGGAGAATACAGCAGTGCCCTTTGGAAAGCCATCATCATTGATGACAATGCGGTTGAGTTTTCCTATCACAGCCCGGATGGTGAACAAGGCTTCCCCGGTAATGTTGACGTAAAGGTTACCTACATCCTTACTGACCGCAACGAGCTTGAAATCCATTATGAAGCTGTCAGTGACAAAGACACCATCATCAACATGACAAACCATGCATATTTCAACCTCGGCACAACCGCAAGCGGTGATATTCTTGATCATGAGCTGATGCTCAACTGCGATTACTTCACTCCGACCGATGAAGCAAGCATTCCCACAGGTGAAATCAGAGCTGTTGAGGGAACAGCATTTGACTTCAGGGAGTTCAAGAAAATCGGAAAAGACATTGGTGCTGATGACATTCAGCTTAAACAGTGCGGCGGCTATGACCACAACTTCTGCGTCAACGGTGAAATCGGTACGCTCAGGCTTGTTGCAAAAGCAAAAGATGAAAAAAGCGGAAGAAAGCTTGAGGTTCTCAGTGATCTTCCTGGCGTTCAGTTTTACACAGGCAATTTTATGGATGGCGAACCGGGTAAAAACGGAATCGGTCTTGACAAAAATTTCGGTTTCTGCCTTGAAACGCAGTATTATCCCGACCCCCCGAACCACCCGAACTTTCCGCAGTGCACTTTCAAAGCAGGAGAAAAGTTTAAGAGCCTTACAATTTTTAAAGTTTGATTATGATTTTATGCGGTGAAGAAGCTATATTTTGAACTTCTTCACCGTTTTATGCTATAAAAATGCCCGAACATCTTGACAATCGGGCGATATAGTGTTACACTAACACAAACCGAATATTTCAATTAAAGATAGAGGTGCATCGCATCATCAGTAGCTTTAGGTATTCAGGGGTATTCGCAGTGCCTGCCGAAGTGAAAGGGAGCGTTGCCGAAAGTGGCTTCGGCGGAGGCTGTCTTGGGTGCATGAAATAAGATTCATGTGACTGTCGCTATTTTTGCGGAGTGCTATTATAATTGTTTAAAGCATAGCAGCGGGACTGTTATGAGTTTTGAATATGTAATTATAATGGCCGTGCAGCGGTCATTTTTTATTGTCAGGACTAAGCTAAACAGTTCCGAAACGAAATATTTGAAATTCAGACAACAAGGAGTTTTCAAAATGAAAAAGTATTCAATCTTCAAAGGTGCAGCAAGCGCACTCATCACACCGCTCACAGAAACAGGCATTGATTATCCAAAGTTTAAAGAGCTTCTTGAGTGGCAGGTTGCTGAGGGCATCAATGCTCTTGTTATCTGCGGAACAAGCGGTGAAGGCTCAACCCTTTCAGATCAGGAGCACCGTGACGCTCTCAAGTTCGCAATGGACACAGTCGGCGGCAAGGTACCTCTCATTGCAGGCACAGGCTCAAACGATACTGCATATGCAATTGAGCTGACAAAATATGCTTGTGAAATCGGTTATGACGCAATGCTCGTTGTGACTCCGTATTATAACAAGGCAACACAAAACGGACTTGTTCAGATGTTTACTGCAATTGCAGATGCATCAACAAAGCCAATCATTCTTTATAATGTTCCGTCAAGAACAGGCATCAACATTGAGCCTGCAACTTATGCAAAGCTTGCTGAGCACCCGATGATTTGGGGTATCAAGGAAGCAAACGGCAACATTGCAAAAATCGTTGAAACAAAGGCTCTTTGCGGCGATAAGCTTGACATTTGGTCAGGTAACGATGATCAGATCGTTCCGCTTCTTGCCTGCGGCGGCAGCGGTGTAATTTCTGTTCTTTCAAATGTAATGCCTGCAAAAACAGTTGAGCTTTGCAACAAATATTTTGAAGGCGACGTTGAGGGCAGCATGAAGCTTCAGTGCGAAATGTTCGACCTTATCAAGGCTCTGTTCAGCGAGGTTAATCCGATTCCTGTTAAGGCAGCCATGGCAGCCATGGGTTATTGTGAAAACATTGTTCGTCTGCCGCTTACTCCGATGGAAAAAGAGCATGAAGCTGTTCTTCTCGATTGTATGCGCAAGCAAGGCATCAACGTTTAATTTTGTGAAAGGAATATGCGGGGAAGGTGTTCTTTATCAGAGGCTTTTCCCGCTCAGTAAAATAAATGAAAGTAATTGTTAACGGCGCAGGCGGCAGAATGGGTCAGGTTCTGTGCTCTCTCATTGAGCAGAGCGAAGACAAAACACTTGCCGCAAAAGTCAGCATGGAATTTGAAACAGACGCTGAAAACCTGATTTTCAGCTCACTGGAGGAGTTTGGCGGCGAAGCAGATTGCATCATCGACTTCTCACATCACAGCGCAACAAAGGCACTTTGCGATTACGCAGTGAAAAATTCATTGCCCCTTGTCATTGCAACAACAGGCCATACTGATGAAGAATTTGCAATGATTGACGAGGCTGCAAAATCAATCCCGGTTTTCCGCAGTGCAAACATGTCACTCGGAGTTGCACTTGTTGGCTGCCTTGCAAAAATTGCCGCAAAGGCATTCCCGCAGGCAGACATTGAAATTATTGAAAAGCATCACAATCAAAAGCTTGATGTTCCAAGCGGAACTGCACTTCTTCTTGCAGATGCAATCAAAGAGGTTAAGCCTGAAAGTGAATATGTAATCGGCAGGCATGAAAACGGCAAGAGAACCAAAAATGAAATCGGCATTCATTCGCTTCGCATGGGCGGAGAAGTCGGAACGCATGAAATCATTTTTGCAATGGGCTCTCAGGTTGTGACAATCAAGCACGAAGCCGAAAACAGAAGCCTTTTTGCCGAGGGTGCAATTTCGGCAGCCGATTTCCTTGTAAAGCAGGACGCAGGCAAATATAACATGGATGATATTATTGAATAAAGAGGTATACAAATGGACGCATACGAAATCATTGAATACATTTCAAAATCTGAAAAGAAAACCCCGGTGAAGCTTTTTGTGAAAGAAAAAGCTCCGATTGATTACGGCACGGCAAAGGTTTTCGGCGCAGGCGACAAAATCGTTTTCGGTCAGTGGAATGAGCTGAAAGAAATTCTTGAAGCAAACAAAGATAACATTGAAGATATAGTAATTGAAAATGACCGCAGAAACAGTGCAATTCCAATGCTTGACATGAAAGACATTCAGGCAAGAATCGAGCCCGGTGCAATCATTCGTGAGCAGGTTGAAATCGGCGCAAACGCAGTCATCATGATGGGTGCAGTCATCAACATCGGTGCAGTCATCGGTGAAGGCACAATGATTGACATGGGCGCAGTTCTCGGCGGCAGAGCAACAGTTGGTGCACATTGCCACATCGGCGCAGGTGCAGTTTTGGCAGGTGTCATTGAGCCTGCAAGCGCAACTCCCGTTATCATTGAAGATAATGTTCTTGTTGGCGCAAACGCAGTTGTTGTTGAGGGCGTTCACGTTGGCAAAAACGCAGTTGTTGCCGCAGGTGCAGTTGTTCTTGAGGATGTACCTGACAATGCAGTTGTTGCAGGCACACCGGCAAGAGTCATCAAAATGAAAGATGACAAAACCAGCTCTAAAACCGCTTTGCTTGATGCACTTCGCAATATTTAAAAGATTGAAGGTATGACCCATGCACAGCTTTACACTTCCTTTTGACAGGGAAAAAATTGAAAGAATCACAAAAACATTCCCAACGCCTTTTTATCTTTATGATGAGCGTGGAATCATAGATTGCGTTGAAAGAATCAAGCAGGCTTTTTCATGGAACGAGGGTTATAGGGAGTATTTTGCCGTTAAGGCAACGCCGAACCCTGCAATCATCAGGCTTTTGAACTCGCTTGGCTGCGGAGTTGACTGCGCAAGCACAACAGAGCTGACAATGAGCAAAAAGCTTGGAATCACCGGGCAGAACATCATGTTCAGCTCAAATGATACCCCGAAAGGTGATTACATCCTTGCAAGGGAGCTTGGTGCAATCATCAACCTTGACGATTGCAGTCACATTGATTTTCTTGCTGAAAACGGCGGTATTCCCGAAACAATCTGCATGAGATATAACCCCGGAACGGATTTCATTGTGCAAAATGACATCATGGGTGAGCTTAAGCAATCCAAATTCGGCATGACAAAGGCTCAGCTTATCAATAGTGTAAAACGTCTTTCCGAAATGGGCGCAAAAAATTTCGGCGTTCATGCAATGCTCGCTTCATGCGCTCTTGATGAAAATTATTATCCAACCCTTGCAAGAGAAGTGTTTTCACTTGCCCTTGAAATCAAAAAAGAAACAGGCGTTTCGCTTTCATTTGTCAACCTTTCCGGCGGTATCGGCATACCGTATCGCCCGGAGGAAACCCCGGTTGATATTATCAGAATCGGTCAGAACGTCAAAGCAGTTTATGACGAGCTTATTGCCGCAAACGGCATGAAGCTTTCACTTTTCACAGAAATGGGACGCTTTGTAACAGGCCCATACGGCTATCTTATTTCAACCGTGTTGCATGAAAAGGAAACATATAAAAAATATCTCGGACTTGACGCCACAGCGTGTAACCTCATGCGACCCGCAATTTACGGTGCATATCATCATGTCACGATTTTGGGCAAGGAAGAAGCAGAATGCGATACCCTTTATGATGTTGTTGGTTCACTTTGCGAAAATAACGATAAATTTGCTGTTGACCGTATGCTCCCGAAAGCTGAAATCGGCGACATTGCCGTAATTCATGATGCAGGTGCTCACGGATATTCAATGGGTTATAATTATAACGGCAAGCTCAAATGTGCCGAGCTGTTGCTTGAAAGAGGCGGCAATGTGAGAATAATCAGAAGAGCGGAAACCATGAAGGATTATTTTGCAACCCTTGACATTTTTCCTGAATTTCGTTAATGACAGGCGGTGAAAGCATGGAGCAGTTTTTGAATAATGCCCTTTATGATGTGAAAAGAAGCGCAATTCGAGTTTACAGCCAAATGGCAAAGGAAACGCCCGACTGTATTGCGCTCACACTCGGTGAACCTGATTTCGATACTCCGCAGAACGTCAGCCTTGCTGCAAAGCAATCACTTGACAGTGGTGACACGCATTATATTGCAAACAACGGCTCGTTGGAGCTTCGTCAGGCAATTGCGCAGTTTGAAAAAGAGAAAAACGGCATGGATTACACCGCCGATGAAATCATTGTCACAATCGGTGCGACTGAAGGGCTGTTTACGGCGCTTTTCGGAATCCTCAACCCCGATGACGAGGTTGTTGTTCCTGAGCCTGCGTTTGGCTTATATGAATCTATCGTGACACTTTGCAGGGGCAAGTATGTTCCAATCAATACCGGCGAAAACGAATTTCAGCTCACAAAACAGATGCTTGACTGCGCAATCACCGAAAAAACCAAAGCAATCATTCTCAACAGTCCGAACAATCCAACAGGATGCATTCTCAGCCGTGAAAGCTTGGAGAATGTCTATAACGCTGTTAAGGGCAAAAATATTTTTGTGATTTGCGATGATGTTTATCGTCAGCTTATCTATACTGATGATTGTCCTGCGTTTTGCTCGTTCAGGGATTTGCGCAAGCAGCTCATTGTGATTCAAAGTTTCTCAAAGCCTTATGCAATGACCGGCTGGCGAATCGGCTATCTTATGGCTGATCTTTCCGTTAAGCAGCACATCGAAAAGGTACATCAATATACGGTGGTGTCATCGGCTTCGTTTTCGCAAAAGGCGTGCATTGAAGCGTTGAAAACAGATGTTAGCCCGATGATTGAAACCTATCGTAAAAGGCGTGATTTTGTTCTCAAACGTCTTGATGAAATCGGGCTTGAAACGGTCACTCCAATGGGCGGCTTTTATGTTTTTCCGTCGATTGAAAAATTCGGCATGACTTCGGGCGAATTTTGCACAAGGATGATCAAAGAAGCCGGCTTGGCAGCCACACCGGGCGCTTGCTTCGGCTCAGATAAGCACATCAGGCTGACATATTGTTACAGCGACGAGCAGCTTGCAGAAGGACTTAACCGACTTGAAACCTTTATAAACAGCTTAAAAAATTAATTTGAATTTTAATATGCGGGTACAGACTGTAAAATTGGTAAATTGTGTACCCGCATATTTGACATTGAGAAAACAGGAGGAATACTTATGCCCCTTTGGACAGGAAGATTCAAAAAAACACTTGACAAAAAAACAAACGATTTCAACTCATCAATTCCGTTTGATTGCCGCATGGCTCAGCAAGACATCAAAGGCTCGGTTGCCCATGCAACAATGCTCGGCAAGCAGGGTATCATTGACGAGAGCGAAAGCAAAAAAATTGTTGCCTCACTCAAAGAAATTGCGGCAGAACTTGAAAGCGGCAGCCTTGAAATCGACATGACCGCCGAAGACATCCACACCTTAGTTGAGGGCGAGCTGACAAAGCGTATCGGCGACAGCGGCAAAAGGCTTCACACCGCAAGAAGCAGAAACGATCAGGTTGCGCTTGATTTAAGGCTCTATCTGCTTGATGAATGTGATAAGCTTGCTGATTCGGTGACTGCTTTTGTGAAAGTAATTGCAGCAAAGGCAAAGGAAAATTATGACGCTGTTATGCCGGGCTATACGCATCTTCAAAGGGCGCAGCCGGTGACTTTCGGCCACCATCTCATGGCATATGCAAGTATGCTTATGCGTGACCTTGACAGGCTTGCAGACTGCAAAAAGAGGATGGCAGTTTCTCCGCTTGGTTCAGGTGCACTTGCAGGCACAACCTATCCGCTTGACAGGGAAATGGTTGCTGATTTGCTTGGACTTTCAGGTGTAAGCGACAACAGCCTTGACGGCGTATCAGACAGAGACTATGTTCTTGAACTGCTCAGTGTGCTTTCAATCATCATGGTGCATCTTTCACGTTTTGCGGAAGAGGTCATCATGTGGTGCTCATGGGAGTTCAAATTCATTGAGCTTGACGATGCATTCTCAACAGGCAGCAGCATCATGCCGCAGAAAAAGAACCCCGACATTGCAGAGCTTGTGAGAGGTAAATCGGGCAGAGTGTTCGGTGACCTCATGACGCTTCTCACTGTTATGAAAGGTATTCCGCTCGCATATAACAAGGATATGCAGGAGGACAAGGAAGCCGTTTTTGATGCGGTTGACACTGTTCTCATCTGTGTTGATACATTTGCCGCAATGCTTGAAACTGCGACTGTCATTCGTGAAAACATGAGAAACGCAGCCGCAAAAGGCTTCATCAATGCAACTGATTGCGCAGATTATCTCGTATATAAAGGTTTGCCTTTCAGAGATGCATATAAGGCAGTCGGCGGACTTGTTGCCGCTTGCATTGACAAAGGGCTCACACTTGAAACGCTTCCGATTGAGGAATACAAAGCGGTTTGTGATTTGTTTGATGATGATGTTTATGCAGCGATTGACCTTGACAACTGCGTTAAAAAGAGAACCGTCAAAGGAGCACCGTCACCTGAATGTGTCATGAAAGAGATTGAGGCTCTTGAAGAAAGGCTGAAATGATGACAACTCAGCAATTGAGAGATTACTGAGTTGTCATCATTTCAGCCTTTCTTCAAGAGCCTCA
>JAMPAE010000239.1 GCA_023667385.1 Ruminococcus sp. | reverse complement strand
ATCAGTGTATCACACGGAAAAGAACATTGCTGACCGAATCAAGGTTATGCTCAAATTCCCGCCGCCAAAAGGCAGACCTGTTGAAGCTGATATTGATGAGATTGAAAAAGAAAAGAACATACATTTTGAAGCAAAACAGCGTGAAGCAATCATGATTGCCGTGAAAAAGGGTCTGCTCGTTTTGACAGGCGGTCCCGGTACGGGAAAAACAACAACGCTCAACGGAATTCTGGAGCTATATGAAAAGCGAAAACTTAAAGTGTTGCTTGCTGCGCCAACCGGCAGAGCAGCAAAGCGAATGAGCGAGGTCACCGGCAGAGAAGCAAAAACACTTCATCGTTTGCTTGAGGTGGTTTTCGGTGAAAACGACAGGCAGTCATTTTCACGTAACATGGAAAATCCGCTTGAAGCCGATGCAGTAATCATTGATGAGCTTTCCATGGTTGACATACACCTTTTTTGGGGCTTACTCGATGCGCTTCCGCTTGGCTGCCGATTGATAATGGTCGGCGACAGCGATCAGCTTCCTCCGGTTGGTGCAGGCAATGTTTTGCATGACATCATTTTGTCAGACCTTTTGCCTGTGGTGTCACTGACAGAAGTGTTCAGGCAGGCACTTGAAAGCTTGATTGTCACCAATGCGCACAAAATTGTCAAGGGTGAATATCCGGAACTTACACGTGCGGACAAGGACTTTTTCTTCATGCAGCGTGAGAACGTTTTTCATGCTGCAACAACAATTGTTGACCTTTATTCAAAGCGGCTGCCAAAAGCATATGGCTATGATGCGGTCAATGACATACAAATCATCTGCCCGTCAAGAAAGGGAGAAATCGGCACTGTTAACCTCAACCGTGCGCTTCAAAAGCTGATGAACCCGCCGTCGCCTGATAAGGATGAAATTGAAAACAGCGGAAGAATTTTCCGTGAGGGCGACAAGGTCATGCAGATTAAGAATAACTATGATATTGTGTGGATGCGTGGCAGGCAAACGTCAACCGGTGTTTTCAACGGTGACATCGGAGTAATTCTGACGGTTAACCACAACAATCGATGCATGAAAATCCAGTTTGACGATCGCACGGCAATCTATCCTTTTGAAAATGCAAAGGAGCTTGAGCACGCCTATGCGGTGACTGTGCACAAAAGTCAGGGCTGCGAATTTGAAGCGGTAATCATGCCGGTTTGCTCAATTGTTCCGCAGCTTAGCTATCGTAATTTGCTTTACACGGCCGTTACAAGGGCAAAAAGCAGAATTGTTCTTGTTGGAGCGAAAGCTCAGGTCTATGCAATGGTGGATAATGACAAAAAAACAAAAAGGTACTCAGCCCTGAAACACTTCCTCACGGATGACGATGACAACCATAAAAACACGTTTATTTAATCAGTTTATCAGAATATTCTATCCGAAACGCTGTCGCTCCTGCGGAAAGATTGTTCCGCTTGGTAAAAGCTATTGTGATTGCTTAAAAAATACCTATGTGCGGGTCAGTGATAATTTTTGCGAGCACTGCGCAAGTGAACTTGATAACTGCACCTGTGTGCATCCGAGAGCAATCCGCTTTGAGCACATCACCGCTCCGTTTATTTACACAGGTCTTGCACGTGAACGTTTGCTTTTGCTGAAGTTTGACGGTGAAAAGGATGAGGCTGATTTCTTCGCATATGAAATGTCTCAGCGGTTTGCAATGTGCTTTCCGAATGCCAAAATTGATGCAGTTGCTTTTGTACCGATGACAGAAGGTGCAGTCAGGAAGCGTGGCTATAATCAAAGCGAACTGTTGGCGAAAGGTGTTTCAAAAAGGCTGTTTATTCCTTTTGCTAATGTAATCAGAAAAACAACCGAGACGGAAAGTCAGCACGAGCTTAAAAAGGAAGAAAGGCTTGCAAACCTGGACGGAGCTTTTGAAGTGTTTGACAAAAACAGGGTAAAAGGCAAGACAATCATCCTTTGCGATGACATAAAAACAACAGGTACAACACTCATGAGATGTGTTCATGTGCTGAAAGATGCCGGCGCAAAAGACGTATATTGCCTGTGTGCAGCGATTTCGGATTATGCATCCGATTTTGCGTTTTAAGTATGTATTAAGATTTTATGCTAATATACAGTTGACAAATAAGCTTTGAGATTATAGAATTTTTATATTGAAACAAAGGACGGTGAAAAATGATGCTCGCAATGGATGTTGGAATTGATCTTGGAACAAGTCACATCAAGGTTTTTATAAAAGGTAAGGGCATCGTTTTGTCCGAAGCTAACGCAATCAGCTATGATGCTTATACCGATGAAATGGTTGCAATCGGCGAAAGCGCAAAGGCAATGCTTGAGCGTACTCCGGAAACAATTGAGCTGATGATGCCGATTAAAGGCGGAGTGATTTCGGATTTCTCCGTTATGCAGGAAATTTTACGGTATATTATAGAAAAGATATGCCATAACAAAATTTTTCGCCCGAATGTGATCATCAGTGTTCCGAGTTCGTGCACTGCTCTTGAAAAGAAGGCTGTCATTGAAGTTGCGTGCTCATCGGGGGCAGGCAAGGTTTCCGTGATTGATGAGCCTGTTGCGTCCGCTCTTGGTGCAGGCATCAGCATTGAAAATCCGCATGGCGTGATGGTTGTTGACATCGGAGCCGGAACAAGCGACATTGCTGTCATCACAATGGGAACAGTTGCAATTTCTTCCTCGCTGAAAATTGCAGGCGATGACATGAATGAAGCAATCTGCCAGTATCTCAGGCGTGAGAAAGATATTATTATCGGAAAGCCGACCGCTGAAAAAATCAAGTGCACCGTTGGATGTGCTTCGCTTGATGATGAAGAACTTGAAATGGCGGCTAACGGAAAAGATTACGTCACCGGAATGCCCGTGATGTTCACCGTGACGTCATCGGAAATTTTCACTGCGCTTCGTGAGTGCATTGAAAGCATTATGGAGGAGATGCGTAACGTTCTTGAGCAGACTCCGCCGGAAATGTATTCTGACATTTGCCATGAGGGCATTGTGCTGACAGGCGGCGGCTCAAAGCTTCGTGGTATTGACAGAGCAATGAGTGAACGCTTCAAAATCAAGGCAAGCGTCTGCGCAGATGGCGAAAACTGCGCCGCAAAAGGTGCAGGCTATGCCCTTAAAAATATGAAAACCCTTGAGGATAACGGATATATTTTTAAACTCAAGGATGATATTCTATAAACAAGAGAGCTGCTGGTTGATGGTTTTGGCGGTTTTTACGTACTGCAGGGAAGAGTTGCGCTGTATTCTGGTTCGGTCTCAGAGAAA
>JAMPAE010000238.1 GCA_023667385.1 Ruminococcus sp. | reverse complement strand
TGCAACATAATCATCTGCGCTTGTTGCGATTGCTGTTGTTCCTTCAAGAACTGAGTCAAGACCGTTGAGTTCAGTTGAAGCAATTGCAAGACGAAGAAGAGTGTTCTTAACAACTGTGTATTCAACGCCTGCTTCACGAAGCTCCTTACGAAGAGCTGTGTCGTCTGCAACGTTAATACCCTTATAATCAACGATTACGCCGGCACATGAACCATTGAGTCTTTTAACAAGTTCAGCAACCACTTGCTTTTTCTGTTCTAAAACTTTAGCACTTGGCAAGATGAATTCACCTCCTGAAAAATTTTTCGAGCTTCCGCTCAATCCCTCGGTGTAAAAGGAAAGTGCCTTTTCATCTAACCGAAGAAAAGGCACAACATAAAAATCAATTAAAAACTGAAGTTATGCTGAATTATCCTCGGCAGGCGGCATAAGCCTTTAAGTGTTACACCTGCTGTCTTAGGGCTGACAGCTTTAATATTATACTACACGGATTGCTCCATGTCAAGCATTTTTTACCTACCAACTGAAAAAAATTATCAGCCTTCAGAAGCAGCAGAACCAACCTTGCTCGGGTTAACTCTAACGCCGGGGCCCATTGTTGCTGAAACAACGCATGAGCGGATATACTGACCTTTTGATGCAGCCGGCTTAGCCTTGATGATTGCGTCAAGAAGAGCATTGAAGTTCTCCATGAGCTTATCAGCACCGAAAGAAGCCTTACCAATCGGGCAGTGAATGATGTTTGTTTTGTCAAGACGATACTCAATCTTACCTGCTTTAGCTTCGTTAACAGCCTGAGCAACGTTAGGAGTAACTGTACCTGCCTTGGGGCTCGGCATAAGACCACGAGGTCCGAGTACCTTACCAAGACGGCCAACAAGACCCATCATGTTCGGTGTTGCGATTGCAACGTCAAAATCCATCCAGCCTTCGCCCTGAATTTTTGCAACAAGATCTTCTGCGCCAACAACTTCTGCACCTGCTGCTTCGGCTGCCTTTGCATCATCGCCCTTTGCAAAAACTGCAACACGAACATTTTTACCTGTTCCGTTCGGAAGAACAACTGCGCCACGAACCTGCTGATCAGCATGACGTGAGTCAACACCAAGACGAACGTGAGCTTCAATTGTTTCATCAAACTTTGCGGTAGCAGTCTTAACTGTAAGTTCCAGAGCTTCCGCAGTATCGTAAAGCTTAGCTTTATCATAGAGCTTTACATTTTCAACATATTTTTTACCATGTTTCATTACTTTCTATCCTCCTATAGAGTGGTTAATCGGATTTTTCCTCCCACCCGGAAGCATCAGTCAGCGACTACGATGCCCATGCTGCGAGCTGTTCCGGCTATCATACTCATAGCTGATTCAATGCTTGCTGCGTTTAAGTCAGGCATCTTTTGCTCTGCAATTTTTCTAACCTGCTCACCGGTAATTGTTGCGACCTTTGTTCTGTTCGGCACACCTGAACCGCTTTCAATGCCGCAAGCCTTTTTAATAAGGACTGCTGCCGGCGGAGTCTTTGTGACAAATGTGAACGAGTGATCTGCATAAACTGTGATGACAACCGGAATGATAAGACCGATGTCATTTTTGGTACGCTCATTAAATTCCTTTGTGAAAGCCATGATGTTAACACCGTGCTGACCGAGTGCCGGACCAACAGGCGGTGCCGGAGTGGCCTTACCTGCAGGAATCTGAAGCTTAATTAAACCTACAACCTTTTGAGCCATTTTTTTGCACCTCCAAAATAATGTGGTTGATGGCGACTTACCTGAAAATATTAATAAGTCTCCCACAAGAAGCTTGCGCTTCTTCAATAATTTAAACGGCAGTGCCGTAAATTATCATTTTTTCATCGCTTAGTCGATTACAACCGCTTCAACCTCTGAAAGTTCAACCTCTGCCGGAGTTTCTCTTCCAAGCATTGAGATGAGAACTTCAACCTTTTCGTTTTCAAGGTCAATTGTTTTCACAATTCCACTGAAGCCGCTGAGTGAACCGTCAACAATGTTGACAAGGTCACCAACCTCAAAGTTAACTTCAACCCTTCTTTGTTCAATGCCGAGTGCGATGACCTCGTCATCTGAAAGCGGAACGGGTTTACTTTCGGGGCCGACAAACCCCGTGACGCCTCTTGTGTTGCGGATAACATACCACGCATCATCAGTCATGGCAAGCTCTTCGTCATCAAACTCACTGCGTCTTTTATAAACACAGGCGACCTTTACCATAACATAACCGGGAAAAAGCTTGCGCTCAACTTCCCTTTCACGTCCGTCTTTGATTTCTTTGACAATTTCTGTCGGGATTCTTACTTCAAAAATCTCAGATTGCATCTGACGGTTTTCAACAACCGTTCTGATGTTTGAAGCAACTTTGTTTTCATAACCTGAATAGGTGTGTACAACAAACCATCTGGCATTTTCTGCCATAGTTACACCTCCTGCCGATTATTTCGTTTCTTCGGTTGTTTTGCTCTCTGTTGTTGAAGCAGAGTCATCTTCAGCCGTTGCTTCATCAGCTGCCGTTGTTTCATCGGAGCCTTCGACAGTTTCTGATATTGTTGTTTCTTCACCGGCAGCAAGATGCTTGAGGCCGGAAATTCCTGCTGAAAGACCTGTGTCAATACCCCAGATGATGATTGAAACAATTGCAACAACCAGGATAACTACGCCTGTGCTTTTGAGGACAGTCTTTGCATCCGGCCAAACGATTTTCTTTGATTCACCCTTGAAGTCTTTGAAAAAACGTTTTGTTCCGGTGCCCATACGGGAAAATACATTAGGCTTATCTGATTTTTTGCTTGAGCCTTTTGCAGCTTTTGCAACTTTTGCGGCAGCTTTGCTTTCATCGGATGCGGTCTTATCAGCCTTTGAATTTTCAGCAGCCTTTTTTTCTTTGTCAGCCATTAAGTTTTACCTCCCGTAATTATTTGGTTTCTTTGTGGAGAGTGTGTTTCTTGCAGAATCTGCAATACTTGTTCATCTCCAGCCTGTCAGGATTGTTCTTTTTGTTTTTCATTGTGTTGTAGTTGCGCTGTTTGCACTCCGTGCAAGATAAAGTAACTTTTACTCTCATGAACGGCACCTCCATTATCGGATTATTTTGGGAAAAGCTTGTGCCGAGGCTTTCGCTTTCCCTAAGACCTCCCTCTTTGATCAGGCACAAAAATAAAGCCCTCTTTCAGAGGTATCTAAAGTTTAACATATTTAGCTTGAACCGTCAAGCCTTTTTCGGCAAAAATTTCATTTTTTTTTGCCATTTTTCTCTGAGACCGAACCTGAATAAAGCGCATCTCT
>JAMPAE010000237.1 GCA_023667385.1 Ruminococcus sp. | reverse complement strand
TTGCTGACAGGAATGTTTCCGGCAGAAAGATTCAACCACTCGTCATTTTCATAAATGAAACGAATGAAATCCTTTGCCACCTGCGTTTTAAGTTCATCTCCGTTGTCAAACACTTCAAATCCTGTTATGAATGATGTTGCTATGTTACCGGGGAAATTCACATAACCATAGTTTTCCATGCTGCCGTAAAGCGCGAAGTTTGCATTGTTGAACGCATAAATTGCAAGCTGATTGCTGAGAAAAAGCTCGTTGCAGTCAGACATTTCCAAATTCTCCGGGTGCGGCGGATACCAGCCATTGTCAACGCCTGACTGAATCCATTCCAACGCCTTAACCGCAGCTTCATTTTCAAAGTCAAAATTTCCGTCTGCATCAAAAATTGTGCTGCCAAACATGCGTATATATGACATAATGTGCGTATCACCCTGGTTATTTTTGCCATACATCATCATCGGATAAACCTGCTTTGGAAGCTTTGCTGCAAGAGTGTCAAGAATTTCAGTCCACTCATCAAGCGTCCAGTTTTGTATCGTGCCCGTGTCAGAGATATATTTTTCAAGTCCGCACCCACGGAAAAGCTCTTTATTATAGATAAGGATGTTTTGCATACTCAAAAACGGCATCATATAGGTTTTACCGTTCGTCATGCTCATTTTCCATGACATCTCGTCAATATCGCTGCGCATTTCATCTGAAATGATGTCATCCAACGGAACCACTCTTCCGGTGTGAATATATGACGCCATGTTGAAATAACCTTCATAAAGAACATCTGTTGCGTCATCTGTATCAAAGCTGCCTGAAATCGCCTCAAGCTCATGAATATATTCAAACTCTTTAACCTGGAATGTGACATCGGCCTTTTTATATTGCGCAGCGAATGATTCGCTCGCCTTGTGCAAAAAGGTTTTTGCATCCAGAATTTCAGGATTGCTGACAGAATTCATCACCAAACCCGGAATTTTAATGACAAGGTTCACCGCTGGTTTTTCTTCACTGACACAGCCGGTCAAAAGGCAGCAGCTTAGCAACACAAGTGCAAGCATGACAGAGATTATTTTTCTTTCCATTAATTTATTCTCCCATTTTATAAATTGTTCCGCTTTTACGCAGTTTTTCAAGCATAACATCCACATCGATCGGCTTTGTCAAAAAGCCGTTCATTCCGCTGGCAAGCGCCTGCTCCCTGTCCTCTTGGAACATATTGGCAGTGCAGGCATAAATCACGATGGTTTGTGCATCGGCTCTTTCAAGTTTGCGGATATTCTTTGCGGCGGTGCATCCATCCATAACAGGCATCTGCATATCCATTAGGATAATGTCAAATTCTCCTTTTTCAGATTGACTGAACACATCAAGTGCTTCCTGACCGTTTTTCGCAAGCACTGTTTCAAAGCCTTCCATTTTGAGTATTTCCAAAAGAACCTCTGCATTAAGCTCAACATCTTCTGCCACAAGGATTTTGAGCGGTTTGCCGTCTGCCCTGTATACAGAACGGGCAGCAATTTCCGACTCGTGCACTTCTTTCAGTTCCGGCGGAACGTCATGCACAATTTTTGACGGAATCGTCACTGTAAATATACTTCCGCAATCAAGCTCACTTTCAACGGTAATGTCACCTCCCATTGCATTGGCAAGCAGCTTGCTGATTGCCATACCGAGACCGGTTCCCTTGATACCATTGGAGTTCCTGCTGCGCTCCTGACTGAAAGAATCAAAAATTTTGTCGATGTATTCCTTCGATATGCCAATTCCGGTGTCCTCACAGCGATAGGTTGTGACTACATTTTCATCATCCGTTTTTTTCTGCATAACAGACAGACGGATGCGTTTTCCCTTTGGTGTAAATTTTGCTGCATTGCCAACAATGTTCATCAAAATCTGCTTTGTGCGAATCATGTCACCCTCAATGCAAGGTTCTGTGATTTCCTTTTCAACAACAAAATCAACGCCCCTGTTTTTGATGTTATCCGCCTGCATTGCGCAAACCTCATCAATCATTGATGAAATCAACATCGGCTCGGATATTACATCCACTTTTCCCGCCTGAAGCTTTGATATGTCCAAAATATCGTTTACCAGCGACAGCAGATAATTTGCCGTGCTGTGCGATTTGTTCAGCCACTCTTTAATCTGCGGCTTCTGACTTTCATCGTCAATGTTAACCATAATCAGATGGTTCATGCCAATCAAGCCGTTGAGCGGCGTGCGTATCTCATGACTCATGTTGGAAAGGAACTCTTTCTGTGACCTTGCCGATTCCGTTGTTCTGATTGTTTTTGCCTGAAGCCTCATGATGACAAGCAGCATAACAATAACCGTGAGCACTGTGATGATTGCCATTGTCATGCTCAAAGAAACAAGCCTTTCCCTCTGTTCCACAAAAACCTCCTGATTGACACTCATGATAAAATACAAATCAAAATTATCATCAAGAGGTATGAAATAAAAAAGCTCTTTGCCCAACTCGTTAGCGTGCGAATGATAAAAGCCAAAGGTTTCACGGTTTTGAAGCTTTTCGTGAATCTCATCGTTTGTCAAATCGGCACTCTTTGCTGCCAGCAAGTGGTCATAAAGATTGTTTTGCTCTGTTGAATAAATATCCTGATCAACATTAATAATATAGTTTCCGTTCAAGTCAATCAGTGCACTGTGGCCACGGCTTTTGCCGTTTTTGATGAAGCTGTCAATCACCATGTTATCCTGAATCGACGAAATGTCGCTGATACCAATCAAAGCAATCATGTCAACGCCCTCCACGCTGTAATCATCAAGGCGTATTCCATATAAAATGCTCTCTTTTGAAATCCACGCACCCTCCATTTTATCATCATATCGGGCAACGACCTTATCCTCGCCGTTTTTGAAATACGGGAGGAAGTTCAAATCCCTGCCCGTGGTGTCATCACCGGGTTTATAGACAACGTATTTATCAGTATAAACCGTGCCGTCCTTTGCAACAAGATAGATGTGGTTAAAGCTGCTTGAGGCACACTCCAAATTCATTCTGGTTTCAACATTCTCAAGGGTTTTACATTCAAAACTTGTGAAGCGAGCCTTGATTTCATGAAGGTCCTTCCAGCAAATTTCAATGTATGTCTGAATTGTTTCCTTATCATGTTCTGCAATTTCGCTTATGGAATTAATGATGTTTTCTGAAATCGTGTCGTTCATCCGTCCTATATAAAACACCACTGACAGGCAAACAATCAATAAAGCAGAAATAATAATCGGCAAATAAAACAATTTATGTTTGTGTCTCTGTTTCATTCTCCGTACCTCTCCTATAAATTTTCGTTTAAGATTTTATGTAT
>JAMPAE010000236.1 GCA_023667385.1 Ruminococcus sp. | reverse complement strand
GTGAATGCTGCAACGGTAAACCGTTTTCAAATTATTGGATGCACAACGGATTTATCACTGTTGATAAGGTAAAGATGTCAAAATCGCTCGGCAACTTCTTCACTGTTCGTGACGTGGCAGAGCAGTTTGGCTATGAACCGATTCGTTTCCTGATGATTTCATGTCAGTATCGAAGCCCAATCAACTATAGCTTTGATGCAATTGAGCAGTGCAAGGCTTCGCTTGAAAGAATGTACACCTGCCGTGATAACCTTGATTTTGCAATTAAGAATGCCACCGATGAGGCAGGCGAAAAAGACGGCGAAATCATTGCACTCATTGACAAAAGAAAGCAAGAGTTCATCAACGCAATGGAAGATGACCTCAACACCGCTGACGCAATCGGCGTTGTGTTTGAGCTTGTTCGTGACATCAACACCCATGTCAACGATGGTGTTCAAAGCAAGGCGCTGACCGAATATGCCGCAAAAGCATTCGATGAGCTGACAGATGTTCTTGGCCTTGTTTATAACAGGGAGAAAAAAGGCAGCCTTGATGATGAAATTGAAGCACTCATTGCTCAGCGTAACGAAGCCAGAAAGAGCAAAAACTGGGCAGAAGCAGACCGCATTCGTGACGAGCTGAAAGCTCAGGGTATTGTTCTTGAGGATACTCCGCAGGGCGTGAAGTGGCACAAGGCATAAAATATCATTGGGATACGCATTTCAAAAGTGCGTATCCTGTTGCAATATCTTTCAGGAAGGCAAACTATGTTAGACAGTAAAAATCCAATCGGCGTTTTTGATTCGGGAATGGGGGGCGTAAGCGTCCTTCGTGAGCTTTACAAAATAATGCCGAACGAAAATTATATATACTACGGTGATTCGAAAAATGCACCATATGGAGTGAAATCAACTGAGGAAATTTTGAACCTCACAACGGCAAGCGTTGAATATCTGCTTTCCAAAAATGTCAAGGCTGTTGTGATTGCCTGCAACACGGCAACAAGCGCTGCCGCAGCATCTCTCAGGGCAAAATATAAGGATTTTCCAATCATCGGACTTGAGCCTGCGCTCAAACCTGCGGCACTTTCAAAGCCGCACCCGAACGTCATTGTCATGGCAACTCCGTTGACATTGCGTGAAAAGAAATTTTCTGATTTGATGCACCGCTTTGAAGATGAAGCAGAAATCACAAAACTGCCTGCACCCGGGCTGGTTGAACTGGTTGAAGGGGACAAGCTCGGCACGGCAGAAATGCACGATTATCTTGAAAAACTTTTCTTTCCGTTTGATAAAAGCAAAATTGACGCTGTGGTGCTCGGTTGCACGCATTATCCCTTTGCACGGGTGCAGATTCAGGAAATCCTCGGCGATACTGTTCAAATTTTTGACGGCGGCGAGGGTGCGGCAAGGCAAACGAAAAACGTGCTTGAACAGCGTGGCGCACTGAACAAACAGTCAGGTGAGGGCAAAATTACCTTTGAAAACAGTGACCCAAGTCACATTGAATTTTCCAAAAAGCTGTTTGCTTATAAAAACTGAGAGGTATGTTGAATGTTAGGTATTGTGGATGTCGGCGGCGGAATGCGCTGTATTTATTCAGGTGGCGTGTATGACTGCTTTCTGGATAAAAACATAAAGGCTGATTACTGTCTAGGGGTATCGGCAGGCAGTGCAAACCTGATGTCATATGCCTGCGCTCAACGTGGCAGGAACCTTGAATTTTATGAAAACTACGCTCTACGCAAGGAATATATGAGTGTTGAAACTTTCATTAAAACAGGCTCCTATCTTGGGCTTGATTACATTTTCTCCTCACTTTGCAACGATGACGGTGAATATCCGCTCGATTATGAAGCTTTCTGTCGTTCGGGTATCAATTATAAAGCAGCGGCAACAAGAGCAAGCGATGGCAAAGCTGTATTTTTCACTAATGATGCCGTTTGCAAAAATAACTATGACATTTTGAAAGCATCATGCTGCTTGCCTGTTGTGTGCAAGCCATATGAAATTGGTGGAATCAAATACTATGACGGTGGAATCGCAGAGCCGATACCTGTCAAAAAAGCGTTTGAGGATGGTTGCGATAAGGTTGTGCTTGTTTTGTCAAAGCCTCGTGAGGATTACACAACGCCGTTTGGCAAGGAAAGGCTTCTCAGGTTCTTTTTACGAACAACGCCGGAAATCGCTTCCCTGATGGGAAACATACATGAGCGATGTGCAGAGATTTTGGAATTTGTTGCCGAGTGTGAGAAAAACGGCAGTGTACTTGTGCTTGAACCAAAAGATTGTTTTGGCATGAAAACGCTCACAAGGGACAAAGCAGTGATTCGCAAAATGTATGACAGCGGATATGCAGACGCAATGAACGCAATTGAAAACAGTGGATTTTTTGGTGAGATTAATGGATGACGTAAAGATAATTCAGGATGAACTCAGGGAGTTTTTGATCAATGAGGGCGCAGTGGATGTTGGCTTTTGCAAAATTGATGACGGTGATTTCGGTGAGTGTACACACGCAGTGAGCATTGCTGTGCGGCTGTCTGAAGCAATTGTTGATGAAATCGGTGTAGAACCGACGCATACTTATTTCAATCACTATCGCTCTGTGAACGCTTTCATTGACTCTCTGCTTTTGAAAACCGGCTTGTTTTTGCAGCGCAGGGGATATAAATACATCACCGTTGCGGCTTCACAAAGCATCAACAAAAATGGTTGGAACTACAACGGCAGATATTCGCATAAAAAAGTTGCCGTGCTTTCAGGGCTTGGCACAATCGGCAAAAGCTCCATGTTTCTGCACAAAAAATACGGCGCATCGGTTAGACTGGGAACAGTTTTCACAAACTGTGAATTTGACGTCAGCGATGTTAAGCCGATTTCGGTCTGCGGCAGCTGCACAAAATGCGTTGATGCCTGCCCGTCAGGCGCAATCAAAGGTCAGGAGTGGACAATCGGCTGCACACGTGATGATATGTTCGACCCTGAAAAGTGCAGCACATATATGAAAAAGCAGTTTCAACACATCGGCAGGGGAGCAGTCTGTGGAATTTGCATGAAAGTGTGTCCCTATGGTAGGATGAATTGACTCGAATCAAGCACGCCGAAACCTCGAACCTACTGTGTCTTTAGCCTTTTTCATCGTCACCTTGCGTCAGCAAGGCTTCCTCTTTAAAAGACTAAATACATCAGTATCTTCTTCGTTTCGGTGCGAAGCAGTCGAGAACGAGTTAATTTTTTGGCTGAACAAGACAAAAACCGCAGGCATACTGACGTATGCCGAGGATTTTTAACGCAGTGCAGGCGAAAATTGGCCGTTTCAGACCGTGTTTGCTTCGAGTCAATTCATC
>JAMPAE010000235.1 GCA_023667385.1 Ruminococcus sp. | reverse complement strand
TTTTGTCGGTAAATATGTTGATGAAAATAAAAATGAGGCAGGTCCGCTTGGCTTGACCTATAATTTCCTTTATAACAGCACATCGGCTCTCCTTTGGGTTCCAAAATCCTATGTGGCAGATCCGGATGACCCGGATAAAATGATTCTCAAAACCGGTATCTATGATGTAAGCAAAAACGATTTTATGCTTGCACTTGGTGACATCAATAATTATCTCAAACGCCTTATGGACAAGATGTATGGCGGAGACAAGCTTTATACTGCACAAAATGCAGCAGCAATTATCAACATAGTCGGAAAACTTATCACCCCCGGCTTCAAAGAAATTGACGCCAAAGACCTTAACATCAATTTTGAAGTAGCCGGTGAAAAAGGCTTTTTCAACATGATTGCTGACAGAAGCGGTCTTGCAAGAACTATTAAGTATAACTGGATTGGTCAGGCTGCTGATTTCAAGCCTCTTATGGAAGTGCTCGGCGCAAGCTTTGAAAGCATCATCATTGACAGAGAATACCAAGATGCTGATTTGATGGCTGAACTTCTTCTTGAAGGCATGGCTAATAAAATCCTCGAAAAAGGTCCTCTTGAGTATTTCCTCAGTGTATTCATGAAATTTGCCAAGCTTTATCAGGCTTCGTATTATCAGCCGCTTAAAAATCTTTTCAGCTCATCTATTTCAGCAGGTATCATTTCTGAAACTGAACTTTCAAATCTTCAGGGATTGTTTAACCTCATTTCTTTCAATCTCACATCAAGATATGATGAAGATAAGGACACCAAATTCTTCCGCTTCGGCACGATGCCTTCATACAGATTTGCTAACGTTAATGACACAGCAGAGTTACTCCTTTATTTCACCGGTTACATGAGTATCATGAGCAAATATGAAAAAAATGCTCCTGTTGTTGATTATCTCAGAGATATGATTACAAACAGCACCGCTCTTGAAGCTGCTGATGCAAATGCTAAAGAACGAGTTGAAAAAATCTTTAACGCTTTTGTTTGCGGCGAAGGCACAACTGATTGTGTTAAGCTGGCAGATGTATTGTTCCAGGAAAATCTTCAGGATACAATAGACAACACCAAAGATACACTGAAGAACGGTTGGAAAACAATCCTTCTCAGCTATTTTCAGTCAATCATTAAGCTGTTTGACAGAATTTATCATTCACTTCTTAACTTTGGAAAATTTGCTTTTGATGATTAATTTCACTTGAATCGGTTAAAGATATAAGTGAAGCCCAAACGGTTGCGGCTGTTTGGGCTATTTTTATGTTTTTCGGAGGTTACACTATGAGTTGTAAAGACCAAGCTAACAGAAGCATCGGCTGCACAGTAAGCAAGTGCATTCATCACTGTCACGAATCTGATAACTGCACACTTGACAAAGTTTCAATCGGAACACACGAAAGCAATCCGACTCAGTGTCAGTGCGTTGACTGCGAATCATTCGTAGCAAAAGACTAAGTTCAATTTAAGCAAAAAAGAGCCGTGAATTTATTTCAGGTTCTTTTTTCTTGACTTTACGGCGAGAAAAATATAAAATACGAACATAGTACATAATGAAATCAGGTGAATTTGTGAAACCAGCAGGCATCGTTTGCGAATATAACCCGATGCATAACGGGCACGTTTGGCAAATTGAGAAAACACATGAAGCCGGAGCAACGCACATTGTTTGTGTGATGAGTGGAAATTTTGTTCAGCGTGGTGAACCGGCGTTCGTTGATAAGGTGACACGTGCAGAGATTGCAATTCATTGCGGTGCAGATCTTGTTGTTGATTTGCCCGTTGCATGGTCGTGCGACAGTGCGGCAAACTTTGCTTTCGGAGCTGTTTCGCTGCTGGATGCGTTAGGTGTTAAGATGTTGAGCTTTGGCTCGGAAACCGCAGATTCGGCACTTTTGAAGCAATGCGCCCGCTGCATTGATGATCCGCAAGTGGCTGATGCGGTAAAATCAAGCATTGCTGTTGGCATGACATACCCTGCCGCTTTGTGTGAGGCTGTTAAATCAATTCTTGGCGTCGATGCTGCTTCGGTGATTTCTTCTCCGAACAGTACCCTTGCAATTGAGTATATAAGAGCATTGAAGCGCATCGGTTCGGATGCTGAAATCTGCGCTGTTGAAAGAATAGCTTCAGCCCATGACAGCATAATAACATCTGGAGATTTTGCAAGTGCTGCCGCAATCCGAAGCATGGATGATTTTGCCAAAGCTAAAAAATATATGCCGGAATACGCTTTTGAAAAAATCAGCAAAGCGGTTTGCAACGGTTTTGCTGTTAGCGATATGTCAGCCTGTGAACGCATGATTCTATATGCGCTTCGCATGATGCCGCTTGATGAGATGCATAACATAATCAATGATGAAAGTGGAATTGTTCAACGAATTTTCAATGCTGCAAAAACAGCTTGTTCGCTTGATGAATTGTTGAATTTGGCAAAAACAAAAAGCATAACAATGGCAAGACTCCGCAGATGTGTTATGCGTCTGTTTTTAAAAATTCCTGATTCAATCTCGAAAAAGCAGCCGCCTTATGCAAAAATTCTTGCCGCAAACCAAAAGGGGATTGAATTGCTTTCAAACCCGAACATAAAAATTCCGATTGTCACCAGACATTCCGAGATAATGAAGCTTGACGAATTTTCCCATGAAGTATATGAGCTGCAATGCCGCTCAACGGATTTGTATATGCTCATGGCAAAAAAAATCAGGGCGTGTTCGGTTGAACAAACAAGCCCTGTGATAATTAATAAATAATTTCTCCAACGCAAAAATCATCGTCAGCAATTTTCGTAATTTTAACATCTACGATTTCTCCGCAAAGCTCATGCGGAGATTTTATTTTTATCGGGGTATAACTTGCTGTGTGGCCGCAGATGAAGCCGTCAGAGGTTTTGCTTTCAAAAAGTACGCTTTGAGTCTTGCCAATCAGTGATTCAAAAAATGCCTTTCTGATTTTTGCGGTTTCTTCAAGCATGATTCGGCAGCGATCTTCCTTGACGTGTTTCGGATTGTGACCGTCCATTTTCTCCGCCCGTGTGCCCGTTCTGACAGAATAGGGGAAAACATGCACTTGCTCAAAGCCGATTTTCTTCACAAAATTCAGGCTTTCGGCAAAGTCTTCTTCATTTTCACCTGCAAAACCAACCATGACGTCAGTTGTGAGCACACAGTCTTTAAAGCAGCTTCTGAGTTTATTGCAAAGTGCTTCATATTCCTCGGCAGTGTAGTGTCTGTTCATCGCTTTAAGTGTTTTGTTGCATCCGCTTTGAAGAGAAATGTGGAACTGCGGACAAAGTTTATTGCATTTTGCAAGTCGTTCAACGACTTCATCG
>JAMPAE010000234.1 GCA_023667385.1 Ruminococcus sp. | reverse complement strand
TGTGCTTACGAACTGCCACAACAGCCTTTGCGCAGTTGGCGGAACAATCAACGAAGATGACCACGTTTTCGGCCTTTCTGCTGCAAAAAAATACGGCGGAATTTATGTTCCTGCAAACCAGGCGGTTATTCATCAGTATGCACGTGAAATGATGGCGAAATGCGGCAATATGCTCCTCGGTTCAGACAGTCACACTCGCTATGGTGCTCTTGGCACAATGGGCGTTGGTGAGGGCGGCCCTGAGCTTGTTAAGCAGCTCCTTAAAAACACTTGGGACATTAACGCTCCGCAGGTTGTTATGGTTTATCTTGAAAATGCACCGAAAAGAGGCGTCGGCCCTCACGACGTTGCAATTGCTCTTTGCGGAAAAGTATTCAAAGAGGGTCTTGTTACAAACAAGGTGCTTGAATTTGTCGGCCCCGGCGTGAAGAACCTCAGCATGGATTTCAGAATCGGTATTGACGTTATGACAACCGAAACAGCCTGCCTTTCATCAATTTGGCAAACAGACGAAAAGGTTAAGGATTTCTATACAACTCACGGCAGACCTGCTGATTATAAAGAGCTCAAACCCGGCAAGGCTGCTTATTATGACATGGCGGTTAAAATTGACCTTTCAAAAATTGAAAGCATGATTGCTTTGCCGTTCCATCCGTCAAATGCATTCACAATTCATGAGCTTCAGAAAAATCCTGCAATTCTCAAAGAAGTTGAAGAAGCTGCAAAAGCTCAGTTTGGTTCAAAAGTTGATTTCCGCCTCGCTGATAAAGTTAAAGACGGCAAGATTTATGTTGATCAGGGCGTTATCGCAGGCTGTGCAGGCGGTATGTTTGAAAATATCTGCGAAGCTTCTGCAATTCTTGACGGCAAATCAACAGGTGATGGTTATTTCTCACTTTCGGTTTATCCGTCAAGTGTGCCTGTTAACCTTGCACTCATCAGAAACGGTGTTCAGGGCAAGCTTCTTGAAGCAGGTGCAGTGTTCAAGCCGTGCTTCTGCGGTCCGTGCTTCGGTGCAGGTGATGTTCCCTCAAACAACGGTCTTTCAATCAGACACACAACCCGTAACTTCCCGAACAGAGAAGGCAGCAAGCCGGGTGACGGTCAGCTTTCGGGTGTTGCACTTGTTGATGCACGCTCAATTGCTGCAACCGCACTCAACAAGGGTGTTCTCACCGCTGCAACAGACGTTGAAATTCCCGAATATGACAGCACATATAACTTTGAAAAAGGCGTATATGACAAACGTGTTTATCAGGGCTTCGGCAAAGCTGAACCTGAGTCAGAGCTTAAATTCGGTCCGAACATCACAGACTGGCCGCAGATGTATGCACTTGAAGATAATCTTCTTGTTAAGCTTGCCTGCGTGCTTCACGATGATGTTACAACAACAGATGAGTTGATTCCGTCAGGTGAAACCTCAAGCTATCGCTCAAATCCGCTTCGCCTTTCAGAGTTTGCACTTTCACGCCGTGAGCCGCAATATGTTCCACGTGCAAAGGCTGTTGCTGCTGAAGAAGCAAAGAGAAGGGAAAACAACGGTTCGCAGGAAGTGCTTGACGTGCTTGCAAAGGTCACCGACAGCGCAGAAGAAACTGCAAAGCACACCCAGTTTGGCTCATGCGTTTTTGCTCGCCGTCCGGGTGATGGTTCAGCACGTGAACAGGCTGCATCCTGCCAAAAAGTTCTTGGCGGTTTCGCAAACATTTGCTATGAGTTTGCAACCAAGAGATACCGTTCAAACTGCATCAACTGGGGCATTCTTCCGTTCACGATTGACAAAGACACTGAGTTTAACTACAGCGACGGCGATTACGTTTATGTTCCGAACATTCGTGAATGCATCAAAAACGGCATTGAGGAAATCCCGGCAAAGGTCATCACAGAAAATGAGATTAAAGACATCACCCTTTATGTCAAAGGTCTCACCGAAGATGAAAAAACAATCATCCTTGAGGGCTGCCTGATGAACTATTACAAAGCACAAAACAAGTAATATAAACAAACCACGGTAAGAAAACTTATGCCTTACCGTGGTTTCTTCTGCGGACGAAAGCTGAAAATTTGCACAGCCTTGCCCGCATATGTATGAAAAAGCTCCCGTACCGTCCGGGCACGGGAGAAAAATTTATTCAGTTTCCGCATCTGATGAGTCTTTTTCTTTCGGCGTAATTTCAACCCTGACTTTGCCGATTCTGCGGTCGTCAACGTTGAGAATGGTGAACTTTAAGTTCTCAAATGTGATTTCGTTCATGTCACCGTCTTTCGGCAAAAAGCCGAGGATGCTGATGATGAAGCCGCCAAGCGTGTCATAGTCTCCATCGGGAATGATGTCATCCACAAGCTCATTAACTTCTTCAATATATGCCGTGCCGTCAATTGTGAAAACGTTTTCTTCAACTTCAACAATTTCCTTGTCCTCGTTGTCATATTCATCCTGAATGTTGCCGACGATGGCTTCAAGTAAGTCCTCCATTGTGACAATGCCTGCCGTTCCGCCGTATTCATCAACAACAACTGCCATTTGAACACGCTTTTCACTCATCTCATTGAAAAGCTCGCCGCAGTTTTTGCTGAACGGAACATAATACGCATCACGCATGATGTCTTTCGGTCCTTTGCCTTTGGGCAGGGTGGAGGAAACGTATTTGAGCAAATCTTTAATATAAACAACTCCGATGATGTTGTCGGGGTCTTCATGATAAACAGGAATTCTTGAATATCCATCTTCAATTGCAATTGAAACAACGTGTTCAAGTGAATCATCGTCCTCAACTGCGCACATATCGGTTCTGTGGGTCATTATGTCTGAAACGTCAATGTCGTCAAAATCAAAAATGTTATCAATCATTTCTTTTTGCAGGTTTTCAATGACGCCCTTTTCCTGACCAACGTCAACCATCATTCTGATTTCTTCTTCGGTTACGCTTTCTTCATCAGCGTTCGGATCAAAACCGCAAATGCGCACAACAAGGTTGGTTGAAGCGGAAAGCACTTTCACAAACGGTGTTGTGAGCTTTTTCACAACAAGCAGAGCGCCAACAACCTTATAGGCGATTTTTTCAGGTTTTTGCATTGCCATGCGCTTTGGTGCAAGCTCGCCGAATACCAGCGAAAAATACGACATGATGATTGTGATCACAACAACCGAAACGCCGCTTATCACAGAGGCAGGAATCGGAGAGCCGAGAGCAATGAGTTTATCGGCAAGCATTGTTGCAAAAGTTTGCGAAGCAGATGCCGAAGTCAAAAATCCTGCAAGCGTCACGCCGATTTGAATTGTTGAAAGAAAGTTGCTTGGGTTTTCCGTCAGCTTTTTCACCTGACGGGCTTTTTTGTGCCCTTCCTCTGCCAGCTTG
>JAMPAE010000233.1 GCA_023667385.1 Ruminococcus sp. | reverse complement strand
GTGAGGTGCCAGGATCATGAAATTCCGAATTTGTTTTTTGCTTGCTGTTTTGTTCGGTGGCAGAATTGCTTATAAGTGGAAAATCAACCTTGACAAAATGGTTGATGTTCTCATTTACGGCACAATTGGCGGTATCATCGGAGCAAGGCTTTATTATGTTGCCTTCAAGTGGGATTATTACGGCTCGCACCTCGGTGATATAGTTAAAATTTGGGAGGGCGGTCTTGCAATTTACGGTGGATTAATCGGTGGCTTGCTTGCGGCATACATCGTCTGTAAGGTCGAAAAGCTTAATATGCTAAACCTTATGGATATGGCTTCAATGAGTTTTCTCATCGGTCAAGGCATCGGCAGATGGGGCAATTACGCAAATCAGGAAGCGTTCGGCTCGTTCACGGGCAAAAACTGGGGCATGATGAGCGACACTGTTGTTTCGTATATTTCATCTCACGCCGATTATTACGGACTTGAAAATGTTGATAATATACCGCAATACATTGCCGATAACAACCTCTATGTGCACCCGACTTTCTTTTATGAATCTGTGTGGTGCTTGCTCGGCTTTGGTGTTTTATATCTGATTATGCGCAAGTACCGCAAGTTCAGCGGTCAGCTTTTCCTGACCTATGGTGTATGGTACGGGCTTGAAAGAACAATTGTTGAGGGTCTGCGTTCAGACAGTCTTTATGTTGGTTCATCGGGTATCCGTGTTTCACAGTTGATTTCGCTTGTGCTGATGCTTGTTTGCCTTGTGCTGCTTGTTGCGTTGCTAATCAAATATACCAAGCATCCGAAACCAATTGAAGGCATTGATTATTTCCCACCGAAAACTGAAAAAGAGCTTGCGGCAGAAAAACGTAAGCAAGAGAAAAAGGAAATGCGTCAAAAGATGAAAGGTGTCAAAATTCGTGACGGAAAAATCGTAAAAAACGATGAAGATATAACAGAAAAAACAAACAATGAAGAAAAAACTGAAACGGAGTGACAAGTATGTGTAAATTAATCGACGGGAAAGCTGTTTCGGCAGCAGTTAAGGAACGTGTTAAGCTTGAGGTTGAACAGCTCAAGGCTCAGGGTGTTGAAACTGCGCTTGCAGTAATCATCGTTGGCAACGACCCTGCGTCAAGGGTTTATGTCAACAACAAAAAAAGAGCCTGCGAAGTAACAGGTATCAGGTCTGTTGAGTATGCTCTCGGTGAGGAGACAACACAGCAGGAACTGCTTGAGCTGATTGAAAAGCTCAACGCCGACGATACGATCAACGGCATTTTGTGTCAGCTTCCGCTTCCGAAGCAGATTGATGAAAAAACTGTCATCGAAGCAATTGACCCCAAAAAGGATGTTGACTGTTTCAGTTGCGTAAATGTCGGCAAAATGTGGGTAGGCGACGGAATTTTCAAGCCGTGTACTCCTGCCGGTGTGATGGAGCTTCTCAAGGCATATGACATTGATGTTTGCGGCAAAAACTGCGTGATAATCGGCAGAAGCAACATTGTCGGCAAACCCATGGCAGCGCTTTTGCTTGAACAAAACGCAACTGTCACTGTTTGCCATTCAAAAACAAAAAATCTTGCCGAAGTTTGCAAAAATGCAGATGTAATTGTTGCCGCTGTGGGCAGGGCAAAATTTGTCACGGCTGACATGGTTAAAGACGGAGCAGTTCTTGTTGACGTTGGCATCAACCGCAACGAAGAAGGCAAGCTCTGCGGCGACCTTGATTTTGAAAACGTAAAAGACAAGGCTTCATTCATCACGCCTGTTCCGGGCGGCTGCGGTCCAATGACAATTGCAATGCTCATGGAAAACACAGTGTCGGCAGTGAAGCTTCAGAATAACATAAAATAAGGTGAAACTATGAATAAGAAATTATATTGCAGCCCCGATAAAAAAATCTGCGGCGTTTGTGCCGGCTTTGCGGATTACGTGAACTTTGACCCAACAATGATACGCATCATTGTCACAATTCTTGCTCTGTGCACGGCGGTCGTTCCTGCGCTTATTATCTATTTCATTTTTGCGCTCATCATCCCGAAGGCACCTGATAATTACTATCAGCTTTATAACAACACCTCAAAGCGTGTTACAAAAGGTCATGACAAAAAAATTGCAGGCGTATGCAGCGGCATCGCTGAATATTTCAACTGTGACGAAACCATTGTCAGAATCATTTTCCTTTTGATTTGCCTGTGGTTCGGTTCGGGTCTGCTCGCATACATTGCTTGCGCAATTCTTATGCCGGCGCCTGCGGATGGTTTCTATTATCAGCAGAACGCTCAATATAACAATCAGTATAACGGCTGCAACCCAAACTATTCAGGTCAGTATCAGCAGCCGAATCAGAATTACAATGCTCAGAATTATCAGCAGCCCGGCAACGCTGAAAATAATCCGCAGCAAAATAATGATAACAACTGATAAAATTAAGCAGGCAGTACCAAAAGCGCTGCCTGCTTTTTGAGGTGTGCAGATGAAAATTTTTTATGCTCACATTGATGATTTCAGCACTGATTTTTATTGTGATGCCGTTTCTGTTATACCATTGGAAAAGGCAGAAGCTTTGAAGAAAATCACTCACATTGAAACCGCTCACGAAAGTATACTCGCTTGGGTGATGGTGACTTCTGCTTATAAGACTGAACACGGCTTAGATTCTGCATTGCCTAAGCTCGAATTTTATGAAAACGGCAAGCCACGCTTTGAAAAAAGTAATTTTCATTTTAATATCAGCCACAGCGGCGGCTTGGTGTGCGTTGCAACATCAAAATCGGAAATCGGCATTGATGTGCAGAAAATTCAGCCCGGTTCAGATGCAGTAAAAAGGCGGGTACTCAGCAAAAACGAGCTGAGAATTGTCAATGAAAGCGCCAACAGGGATGAGGTTTTCATCGACATTTGGTCAAGAAAAGAAAGCTATCTGAAATTTACAGGTCTCGGCATTTCTCAGGAGCTTCGCAGAATTGATTTTTCGCTGTTTTTGTCAGAAAGTGATTTCATATATAACAGCTTGAGATATAGATGCATGACCATTCAAAACTGTAAGCTGACTGTTTGCTCACATGACAGCGAGATTGAACTTTGTAAGTTCTGCGAAGAAATGCAAAAGCGGATGATTAACAATGAAAAGAGTTGAACGCCTAAATGGTTCAACTCTTTTTTATTATAATTTGGCACTATATTTGATGGAAAAACCTACCAAAACTTACAAAAACCTGTCAAAATATACATTCCTGTTGATTTCACTTGACAAATTCAATATAATGTGCATGCCTTAAAAATCTTTTTAAGAAAGTGAGTTGATAAAATGAAAATTAAGGTCAAAAGAATTTTTGCAGGCTTGCTGGTGGCATTGATGCTGGTCACAGCCGCAC
>JAMPAE010000232.1 GCA_023667385.1 Ruminococcus sp. | reverse complement strand
GCTATCTTGACCTTCGCCGCCCGGATTTGCAAAGCAACATCATCATGCGCCACAAAATTGCAAAAATTACCCGTGACTACTTTGACGATAACGGCTTCATCGAAATTGAAACACCGATTTTGATTCGTTCAACTCCGGAGGGTGCAAGGGATTTCATCGTTCCAAGCCGTATCCACAAGGGCAGCTTCTATGCTCTTCCGCAGTCACCTCAGCTTTATAAGCAGCTTTCAATGGTTGCAGGCTTTGACAGATATATGCAGATTGCACGTTGCTTCCGTGACGAGGATCTTCGTGCAGACCGCCAGCCGGAGTTTACCCAGATTGACGTTGAAATGAGCTTTGTTAATCAAGAGGACATCATGGGCATGATTGAAGGCTTTGTCAAAAAGCTTTTCAAAGAAGCAATCAACGTTGACCTCGATATGCCGCTTCCGAGGCTTACCTATAAAGAAGCGATGGAGCGCTACGGTTCAGATAAGCCTGACACACGCTATGCAATGGAAATCTTCGACCTTGCAGATGAGGTTAAAAATTGCGGCTTTGGCGTATTTACAGGTGCGCTTTCAGCAGGCGGCAGAGTATGCGGAATCACTGCAAAGAAAGCTTACAGCATTTTGACACGTAAAGAAATTGACAAGCTTGTTGAATTTGTTAAGGGAATCGGTGCAAAAGGTATTGCATGGGCAAGGCTCGGCGAGGACGGAACGATTGCATCATCTTTTGCAAAATTCATGAGCGAGGATGAAATGGCCGCAATCATCAAAAAACCAGATGCTCAGCCGGGCGATGTAATCCTTATTGTTGCTGATAAAGAGTCGGTAACATTGCCTGTGCTCGGTGCACTGCGTCAGAATATTGCCAAAAAGCTTGATCTCATCCCGAAAGATAAGTTTAATCTGCTTTGGATCGTTGAATTTCCGTTCTTCGATTGGGACGAGGAGCTTGGTCAGTATGTTGCCATGCATCATCCGTTCACCGCTCCGCTTGAGGAATGCCTGCCATATCTGGAAACAGATAAAGCTAATGTCAGAGCAACCTCATATGACCTTGTGCTCAACGGTGTTGAGCTTGCCAGCGGCTCAATCAGAATCACTGATCCCGTTCTTCAAAAGAGAATTTTCTCTTTGCTTGGACTCAGTGATGAAGAAGCATATGAAAAGTTTGGCTATCTCACAGATGCATTCAGGTTTGGTGCACCTCCTCACGGCGGAATCGGCCTTGGACTTGACAGACTTTGTATGCAGATGCTCGGACTCGACAATCTGCGTGACGTTGTTGCTTATCCAAAGGTGCAGAACGCCAGCGAGCCGATGACTGAATGTCCGGCACCTGTTGATGATGTTCAACTGACTGATCTTGGCATTGAAGTGTCAAACGAATAATAATAATTGCCGCTTTGTTTTATCAAATGAACAAAGCGGTTGATTTTGTCGCTGACAGGCTATATTAACAAAAAAAGTTCATGCTTTTTTCAAAGTTTTTTTGCAGAAAATAACCATTTTTTATTGACTTTATTTACGATTAGATGTATCATATGATGTATAAAATAGATTACTATGAATCAATATGTAGATTTATGTAAAAAGGGGGCTGACACCTTGAAATTAAGAAGAATGCTTGCTCTTGTGATTTCAGTGGTGGTGCTTTGTGCATCATTTGGTTCGTCGCTTTGTGCGAGCGCAACGATAACAGCGGATAGTGGTCAGTTGGAGGTTCTTCCCGGCAACACCCAGTCATCATCGCCGTCATATAGCATGGCGTGGCTTGATACTGTTATCATTCGTGACGATGCAACCGCAATTGCTGCTTCAAAGGTGATACCGAAAGGGGAATATCCTTACAGCAAGACCTATGATGAATATATCAGAGAGGTTGACCATTTCTCGATTCTTAACACAATTGACGAAACAACTGTTGAGCAGGGATATGATGCTGTGCTCGAGGCAATGTACTATGTTGTGACAGCTCTTGACATGGTTGACGATGAAAATATCATGCGCTCATATATCAGCGATTACGGAATCAAGCTTCCGACAAACACAACAACAAAGGATAAAATCAAGGTTGCTGTTGTTTATGCAGCACTCAGATATAACGCAGTTTACACGATTTATAATAAGCACGTTGAGTTCCCGAAAGGAATCACTCTTGATGCTGCGTCTGTCATCATTCTTTCGGCTGTGACCGGTGTGAATCTTCCATCAGGTATTAACACAGTTTCAGGTTTCGGCTTGCTGTGTGTAAAAAATTATGTTGAGGAATTTAAAGAGCTCCCAATCAGTGATAACCCCGACAGCAGTGAAATTTTCCATTGGGCAAAAATTATAACTGCCGCCGAAAATGATTATCAGGTTCCTCTTGCTAAATATGATGAGGCAACCCAAGCTCAGAAAGATTACGTTGATTATGCTTATTATGCATCAATCCTTAAAACAATCTATGATGTTGATATTAACCCGATTTATCTTGTCATGGCTGATCAAAGCGGCGAGCCAAATGCAGTTGCGTCTTTGATTCTCAGAACTATGCTTGATGAAAAAAAGATTGCTTATGACAAGGATGAAAGCAGCGAAAAGCTTTTCAAAATGGCTTGTGAAAATGGCTACTTTGCCCTTGAAGAAGAGTTTTACAGCGACATTTTTGACTATGACATCTATGTGGATAAGAAGTGTGAAAAGCTTTGGTTCACTCCATTTGCTCTTGCAGATCAACTTGGCGGACGTGTTCAGGATGTCTCAATTATGCTGAATGATAAAAAGATGCTCCCGTCAGCAACAACATATGCTCCGCTTGATCCGTCAAAGAAGAACGAAACGGTATCTCTTGCTGTTACTTACAATGACGGAAACGGCACAAAAGATACTGTAAGATACACATTTAATGTTATCAAAACCAAAATTGATAAAACTACTGAAAACAATAACGAGGTTCTCAACAAGGTTCAGGACGCTGTTAATACCGTTATCCCGAAGAATGATAAAGCAAAGGGATATGTGAACGAAATTTTCTCAGCAATTGATTCAAAAATTCCAACAACAAATGCTAAAAGTGACAATGACGAAACTGCTGAGACAGACAGCTCAAACAAAAATATCCTTTCGACATATCCGAATGAGGATACTGATGTCACAAAGAAGAGCCAGTCGACTTCAAGCGGTGTTGATTTTGAATATCTCAATGATTTGTTTGGTCAGACTTATCCGACCGACGAAAATGGAAACATTATTATAAACAAATCTCTTGATTCGCTCAATGATGACAATTCAGATGAATCATTCATTGCAAAAACAGTTGAGGTAATCAAAGAAAACCCCGAAGTTGCAATTGCAACTCCAACCTCAATCGTTGCAGTGGGCGGACTTTTGGGCTACATCTTCAGCAAAAAACGT
>JAMPAE010000231.1 GCA_023667385.1 Ruminococcus sp. | reverse complement strand
TTGTCCCAATTGAACCTGTTAACGTCAAGGTCATAACCAAGCTGAAACTGTCTTTTATTTTCATCAAAAGTCTTTTGCCACTGACTGTCTGCAACCTTATCTCTGCCTTGTTGATATTCATAATCACGTTGGTTTGTATAAGCGTTATATGAAAAATCCCTGTCATTGTACCAATCAGACACACTGTCACGATACCTGCTGTATGCATTATCTCTTTCATTTGCCGCAACACCATAGAGATTTTGAAGATTTTCGCCCTCCATTTGATATTGCTGCATTGCAAGCTGATAAAGTTCGGGTATTTTGTCTGAAAGCTGTGACAAATTCTGCTGATAAACCTGCTGTCCTGCGGTTTGTGCATATGAATTTCCGTAACCGCCTGTCATAGCGGAAGCCTGCCCAATCGTGTCCATCATTGCCATTTGACCCTGCTTTGTGAATTGGTCTTTATATTGCTGATACAATGCATTACCGTTCAGGTCAAACGAAAAATCTTTGCGGTTCATCAGCTTGTCATAATATGTTTTCAAGTTCTTATCATCATATGCAAACGAGCTCGGCTTTTTCTTGCTGAGATTCGTATAGTCTTTATAAAGTGTGCTTGCTTTCGGTGTACTGCTTGCCATTATAACTCACCTCATTCTGCTGTTTTAAACTCAACAAAGCCCTCAGTCGAAAGAACAATAGATGCTTCAATTTCAATTTCCTTTTCGATGATTACTTTATCCGCATCAATGTCAATATCCACTTCAAGCAATTCTTTAAGTTTCTCGGCAAATGCTTTTTGCTTTTCTTTCTCAATCATATAGCCGCCGTTTTCATCGGCTTTGCCGTATTTTTCAAACAATTCTTTTTGCTTGTCATTGAACACTTCAAGTTCACTGTTAAGCTTTTTAATCAGCCTTGCAAGGCTGACTGCTTCTTTCATCGGAAGTGCTTTGTCAGAGAGTTTTCCGAGTGCTTCTCTTGCTGCTAAAATTTGATCGTATGTTACTTTCATGTTGTCATGTCCTTTCTGCTTTTAACAAATTTATTTCTGCTTTAAGTGCCGCAATTTCTTTCAGGCACTTTTGTATCATGTGGGTGTTGAGGGATATGAAGTCAATGTAGCTAAGACCTAAATAATCTTCCTTTTCACTGAGCTTTTTCATTTTTCGTACAAGTGCAATATCTTCAGAATTAAATCCTGATTTGTTTAAGGCGTATTGTACATTCTGAGCAATGAATCCGAACTGTGTCTGACCCTCTGCATCATTTTTCATTATGTAACTTCTCGGTTTCAGCATTTCAAAAAACTTCTCATGCTTTTCATTGAACTTACAAATGTTCCTTTTGAGCCTAACATCGGATGATTGGCTTTTATGAGTACCATAATATTCAACATTACCGAAAACAGTAAGATTGTCAGTAACGTCTAAAGACGTGTTCGTAATACACGGACCGTAAATCACCGTTGTATATGCATCCGCTCCAACAGCCGTGTGATAAACGTCTGTCTCTTCATTTCCATTTTTTACTGTCTCTTTTACTACTCGCAGAATTATTCGGTCAGAACCCGTTGCCCCTTTACCGAAATATCCTCTTATACCCAAACCGTTTCCGTTTCCGGCATTAAGAGTGCTATTACCAATATCTAAATATCCGATTATATCCATGCCTTTCAGCGTTCCGCTTGTCGCTGTTATCTTTCCTGCTATGTTTGCACCTTTTGCATATAAGTCACCTGCCTTAGTAACGCCGAAATTCAATCCTGATATAATTGTCCATCCTGTTATGCTTCCTGAACCTGCTATATCACGTGAACCTGTTGAACCGCCTGGACACAGCGTAAGTGAGTCATCAGTTCCCCATGATTTATTTGCAGTACATAAATACGAATTTTTTATGGTAAAGTTTCCGATAGTACCCTCTGATGCAGTTATTTTGCCCTCAATGTCGGCGTTTTTCGCATAAAGCTTTCCGTCACATTTGACATAAAAGTTATACTTACTATCGTCGGATGACCAATCCGCTTGTGTTGGTTTTCTGCTTTTAGTTATGGTTTTAACTCCAAAGGCAACATTATCATATCCACCTGCCGCTCTGATAAATGCTGCGTAATACTCGTTATTGTTATTTGTAACAGTTGACAAGGAATTTTTCCAAAATCCGTTTGATGGATTTGTGCTTGAATCTGCAATTTCAAAACCGCCGATTGAACCGCTTTTCGCTGTGATTTTGCCTGCTATATCTGCGCTCTGAGCGTAAAGATGACCTGCATGAGTAACATAAAACGCACTGTTGCTTGAATTTGCAATTGAACCGCCCGATGCAGTGTTGCATCCTGCAAAAAATGCAGCTGATGATGTTTTTTCGGCATTGCTTTGTATGCCTACTCGATAGCCGTTGTTTTCTGTGTTATCCTTTTCAATTCTGCTGCCTGTTATGCTCCATCCTGCAATCGTTCCCTCTGACGCATAAATCGTTCCGTAAATGACAGCATTTGAAGCCTGCAACAATCCTGCTGATGAAATCTTGATTCCCGTTGAGCCGCTTCCGACTGTTCCGATTGTTCCGTCTTTTTTAACATATACATTCAGGTTAGGTGTTCCGCTCACGCTCGAATAAGGCACTTTTACACCGTTTCCGAGCGTCAGGCTTGTTGCCGTGATTGCGCCGGTTATGTTGGCGCTTTGAGCGTAAAGATGCCCTGCATGGGTAACATAAAATGCACTGCTGGTTGCATTTGCAATTGAACCACCCGATTCAGTGTTGCAGCCGGCAAAAAATGCCGCTGATGTTGTCTTCGCAGCACTGCTCTGTATACCAACCCGATAGCCTCCGCTTCCTGTGTTATCCTTTTCAAGTCTTCCGTCTTTTATGCTCCATCCTGCAATCGTTCCGCTTGTGGCTTTCATGTTGCCCTCATTGTCAACAGTGAATGTGTCATTTCCAATGTTCAGCATACCTCCTGTGATGTTTGCATTCGGAAAGTATATTGCCGTTTCTTTGATATATGCAACTTCATAGCTGCCTGAGTAAAAGCTCATTTTGTCAGGTGTAATTCTGATTTTCTTCGGAACACTGTTGCTGATAATTTTTCCATCGACAGTGAATGTGCTTTCAAGCAATCCGATGTCAATACCAAACACAGGATTTGATGTTGTTGTATCAAGGTAGCCCTCTTTGATGAAATGACGTGTATATACTTTGTAATCCTCAAAAGACTGAGAAACACTGTCTATTTCTTTGCCTACCGCAGTAATATCTTTTCCCAAGCCATCAGTAACCGTTTGAAAATTGTTTTCCGCTTCGCCTAAATCAGTGGATATTTTCGCCGAATATTCATAAAGCTGTGTTATTCCGTAAGGCGTACCCTCAATATCAACCGTTGCTTTTTCAAAATATGAACCGAACTCGCTTTTAGCAAGATACTGACCGCTGAGCATA
>JAMPAE010000230.1 GCA_023667385.1 Ruminococcus sp. | reverse complement strand
CGTTTCATAAAATCAGCAAGGAGCTTACGGCTCGGCTATCATATAAACATGGATAACACATGATAACAACGTATTAAACGACATTATCATCTTGTCTGTAGATGAATATTATAGCATATTTTTTTAGATTTTTCAAATGGTATTTTTATCACAAAATTTTCACCTGAGATATTGAAAAAAAATACCGCCGAATCCTTCAAGAAACGGCGGTAAGCTTTATTAACAAGCTTATTTTACTTCGGTCATTGTGTCAATGAAAATCGGGTTAACCGGTGATGCCTTTTCGCCCATTGAGTTATAGGTCATCTCGTTTTCGCAAAATGCATCAACAACCTCCATGCCTTTGATTACCTTACCGAAAGCAGCATAGCTTCCGTCGAGCTGAGCACAGCCGTCAGTATAGCAAATGAAGAACTGGCTTGATGCTGAATCATTCTTAGCGCTTCTTGCCATTGAGATGACACCCCTTGTGTGAGAAAGGGTATTTTGAGTGAAGCCGTTTGAAGCAAACTCACCTTTGATTTTGTCTTTACTTCCACCCATTCCTGTTCCGTCCGGATCGCCGCCCTGAGCCATGAAGCCCTGAACAACTCTGTGAAAGGTCAGTCCGTTATAGAAGCCATCGTTGACAAGCTTCAAAAAGTTTGCAACCGTTGCCGGTGCATATTCGGGATAGAGCTCGATGAGAAACTCTCCTCCGTTTTCCATTTTCACCTGAACTTGCGGATGATTCATGTTGTTATCCTCCTGAGAATTTGAATTTGATTTTGAGCATGAGCAAAACAGAGTCAGTGCCATGACAGCAACAACTGCAATTGCAATGAATTTTTTCATGCGAATCGTACCTCCGTGTAAAGTCTACACTTTTATTAGCAAAATAATTATACTACGTTTTTTGAATCTGTCAACAAAAATTGACCTTTTCTTTTGATTTATGCTTGTATCATTGAAGTTCTTCAAAGAATTTTTTAAGTTTCAATCAGAATTTTTTTGCACATGGTTTTCAAATTTGCTATAATATGGTATAATTGTTACATTATAAATCAAAAAATCAGACAGGATTGAAATTATGAAAAGTAAAAGAGGATACCCTATTGTTACCATAACTGAAAAAGCCGAGCGAAGCATCAGAAACGGTCACGTTTGGGTATACGGAGAAGAAATCACAAACATTTTCGGTGAATATGAAAACGGCAGCCTTGTTGATGTGCTCACAAAAAAAGGACGCTATCTTGGAACAGGATTCATCAATGACAACTCAAAAATCCGTGTCAGAATCATTTCACGAAATGCCAACGATAAGTTTGACAGCGCATTTTATGAGCGCAGACTCAGATATAGCTTTGAATACCGCAAAACAGTCATGGGTGATGATTTTGATTGCTGCCGCCTGATTTTCGGCGAGGCAGACTCATTCCCCGGACTCACTGTTGACCGTTTCGGTGACATACTCGTCACGCAGGTGCTTTCACTCGGAACAGAAAAAATCAAGAATATGCTGTTTCCGCTCATGATTAAGGTACTTAATGAGATGGGAGAAAAAATCACTGCCATTTTCGAGCGCAACGACGTTGCAATACGTGAAAAAGAAGGCTTGGAGCAATATAAGGCGTTCTTCCGCCATGACGGGCTTGCAGACAACCTTGACGGCAAAACCATCATCACAGAAAACGGCATCAAATATAACATTGACTACATAAACGGTCAGAAAACAGGCTTCTTTCTCGATCAAAAATATAATCGCCTTGCAGCCGGCAAAATTGCAAAAGGCAAAACAGTGCTTGACTGCTTCACCCACACGGGTGCGTTTGCACTAAACTGCGCAAAAATGGGCGCAAAACACGTCACTGCGGTTGACATTTCAAAAGAGGCAATTGAGCTGACAAAAGCAAACGCAGAGTTGAACGGACTTGATAATATGTCCTTCACCTGCGCAAATGTTTTTGACTTGCTCACTGAGCTTTATGAAAAAGGCGGCTCACCTTATGACTATATTATCCTTGACCCACCCGCTTTCACAAAAAGCAGCAGCACTGTCAGAAATGCTGAGCGTGGATATAAAGAAATCAACATGAAAGCAATGAAGCTGCTGCCCAGGGGCGGCTACCTTGCAACTTGCTCATGCTCACATTTCATGACAGACGAGCTGTTTCGGAAAATGCTCAAAAGTGCCGCCGCTGACGCAGGCGTTTCACTGCTTCAAATTGAGGCAAGGCAACAGGCACCGGATCACCCAATTTTATGGAATGTGCCTGAAACGGATTATTTGAAGTTTTATATTTTCCAGGTTGTGTGATCAAAATGAGGAATGGTGCGGAAACCCACTTTCCCATTTTCACACACGTTTGGCGCATATTAAATAAAAAAGCAAAAATAAAAGCTGATTAATCGGAGGGATTTTTTCATGGCTGAAGTTCAACATCTTTGCATGGGCTGCATGACGCCGATTCATGAAAATGCAGTTATCTGCCCGAATTGCGGCTATAACTCACAATCGGTTCAGCACTCGCCCTATCTGCCCAAAGAAACCGTTCTTGCCGGCAGGTATCTCGTTGGTAAAGCTATCGCTTTTGATGCCGACAACACAACTTACATCGGGTTCGATTTGCAGCGCAGGACAACTGTTCAGATTCACGAGTTTCTTCCCGAAAAGATTATTAACAGAAACGAGGGCTCGGCAGTCATCAATGTCAAAATCGGATATGAGCGGATGTTTTTCACTTGCTGTCAGGCTTTTAAAAAATTATGGAACGACATTGCAAATCTGCCAAAGCCAAACGCAGCCGAAACTGTTGTTGACCTTTTTGACGAAAATGCAACATCTTATGCTGTTTGTGAATACATTGACGCCATCACGCTTGAAGAGTATTTCAGCAGCAATCCGCCGCTTCATGCGCAGCAGGCGATACGTGCTTTTGAGCCGGTTTTGTCAACACTGTCAAGCTTACATAATGCAGGAATTGTTCACGCCGCAATTTCGCCACTCACAATTCTGCTTGATTCGGCAGGCAAATTGCGCCTGACAGGATTTTCAATTGCGCAAACAAAATCTGCAATTCAAGAGCTTCACCGTCCGCCGAAAGACGGCTATGCGCCGATTGAGCTTTATGACAAGGCGATAGCAACAACGGCAAGCGCAGATATTTACTCGGTTGCCGCAGTTTTCTACACTGCTGTCACAGGCATCATTCCGCCTGTTGCGTCACAGCGTGCGCTCAATGACTCAATGGTGATTCCAAAGGAATTTGCCGAATCACTGCCCGGAAACGTCATTGACGCAATTGTTTATGCAATGCGTGTTTATCCGCAAGGGCGCACAAAAAATATCTGTGCGTTCCGCTCAACGCTCAGCGCAAGGCCTGCTTCAAGCAGCGATTTTCCGCCTGTTAAGGAAGCGGAACCCACCGAAGCTGCCGAAAAACAAAAAGCTGATTCGGATTCATT
>JAMPAE010000022.1 GCA_023667385.1 Ruminococcus sp. | reverse complement strand
TGCTGTTTTTTATTTTTCACTCTGAAAAATGATTCCCATTGTGCCCTTTCCGCAGTGAGCGGAAATACAGCAGCCGGCTTCATTGACAATGACTTCTTTGAACGGCGAGGTTTCTTTCAGGTGAGCAACAATTTCGTTGACTTCCGCTTCGTCAATGTCGGAATAGTTGAGCATACAGGTGTCGCTGCTTATCATTGGGTTTTCTTTGAGCTTATCATCAATATATTTCATGCGTGCCTGTGACGGATTGCCTTTGTATTTCTTTCCGGGCATCAGTTTACCACCGATAATGTCAACTGACGGACGCAGGGAAAACAAGTTTGCGCCGAGGTTTTGCATCGGTGAGCATCTGCCGCCTTTATAGAGATACTCGGTGTTTTCAAGGATGAAGCTGGTGCTGACTTTTGTTCGGAGCACTTCAAGTGCATGAGCAATTTCCGAAGCGGGTTTGCCACGATTTCTGAGCTTGTCTGCTTCAATTGCAAGCAGCGCCATGCCTGCTGAAAGACTGAGCGAATCAACAACAAACACGTTCTCAAACCCATTTGCGGCAAACTGTGCATTTTGAAAGCATGAGGAAATTTTGCTGCTGAGCGCAATGTGAACAACATCAAAGCCCTGTGATGTAAGAGTTTCAAAAATCAGTTTGTATTCATGCGGCGATACACCCGAAGTTTTTGCAAGCGAGCCGTAAAGCTCACTTTTTTCATAAAGCTGTTTTGCGTCAAGGTCAACGCCGTCTTTGAACTCCTCGTCGCCGATGATTATGTTCATCGGTATAACGTGAATGTTATATTTTTTCTGAAAATCCTTGGAAAGATCAACCGCACTTTCGGTTGTGATTGCAATTTTGTTTTTCATTGTTATCCTCCTGAGTATACATTTTATGCTATTTTGTTGATTATTTGTATTCTTGACTAAAATTATCTCATTCAATCATAAAACTTTTGGCGTAACACTTGAAAACGGCGGTAATTTATAGTAAAATAAAATGGTTAATTAAAGGTGCGTGAAGCACAGAAAGGGATTTTACCATGTGGCAGCTTAAAAAAGCATATTACAGAGCATTTCAGAAGGTTATGAAAATAGCCATGTATGTTTTCGATTGGTCGGAGCCTGAACTTCTTGAGGGTCCGGGTGCAATCAAACAACTTCCTGATCTTATCAAATCAAAAGGACTCAAAAATGTTCTCATTGTAACCGATAAAGGTCTGATGGGTCTTCATCTTCTTGACGGACTTTTTGCAAAGCTTGAAGAAATCGGAATTGAGTATGTTGTCTATGACGGAACTCAGCCGAACCCCTCAATTGACAACATTGAGGATGCTCTTCAGCTTTATCTTGACAACAACTGTGAGGGCGTGATTGCTTTCGGCGGCGGTTCACCAATGGACTGCGCAAAGGCAACAGCAGCAAGAGCTGCAAACCCGAAGATGACTGTCAGACAGATGAGAGGTGTTTTGAAGCTTCATCACAAGCTTCCTCCGCTCTTTGCTGTTCCGACAACTGCGGGTACAGGTTCAGAAACCACACTTGCAGCCGTTGTTACAGACACAACAACTCATGAAAAGAACGCAATTAACGATCCGAGACTTCGCCCGAAGTACGCAGTGCTTGACCCCGAGCTTACACTCGGCTTGCCTCCGCACATCACTTCAACAACAGGCATGGATGCTCTCACCCACGCTGTTGAAGCATATATCGGCAAGAGCAACGTTAAGTCAACCGAGGATTACGCTGAAAAAGCAACAAAGATGATTTTCGATAACATCGAAAAGGTATATGAAAACGGCAAGGACCTTGAAGCAAGAAATCAAATGCTCAAAGCTTCTTATTATGCAGGCATGGCTTTCACAAGAGCTTATGTTGGTTATGTTCACGCAATTGCGCACAATCTCGGCGGTTTCTACGGTGTACCTCACGGCCTTGCAAACGCAATCATTCTTCCGTATGTTCTTGAATATTACGGCGAAACAGCTCACGCACGTCTTGCAAAGCTTGCTGTTATTGCAGGCGTTAAGACAGACGGAACAGATGCTGAAAAAGCAATTGCATTCATTGAAGCAATTAAGGAACTCAACCGCAAGATGAACATTCCTGATAAGTTTGACATGATTAAGGAAGAAGATATTCCGACAATTGTTAAGCGTGCTCTCAAGGAAGGTAACCCGCTTTATCCCGTTCCGAAGATTATGGACGAAGCAGATTGCGAAGCTGTAATCAGAAGGTTGATGAAATAAGAATATTTAATTATTAATTAATCCGGGCGATACGCAGATGTCGCTCGGATTTTTGTTGTTTAATCTTTGTACCTATTGACAAATTATTCTACGTGGTGTAGAATGAGCTTGTACTACAAGCTGTAGAACGAGGAGGCTCTTTATGAATGACATACAAATGGGTGAAATTGAATCCCGTTTTGCCGATATTATCTGGAACAACGAACCGATTGCATCCGGTGCTCTTGCAAAAATCAGTGAGGAACAGTTGGGATGGAAAAAAACAACGTCATATACTGTGCTTAGGCGGTTGTGCGATAAAGGTTTGTTCCAAAACGCAAAGGGTACGGTTACATCACTGATTTCCAAGCGGGAATTTGATTCGAGGAGAAGCGAGCAGTTTGTTGAATCTGCGTTTCACGGTTCACTGCCGGCATTCCTTTCCGCATTCACTTCAAGGAAGAAGCTTTCGGCATATGAGATTGAGCAGCTTCGTAAAATGGTTGATGAATTTGAGGAGGAGCAGCCATGAGTGATTTGTTTTTGAAAATTGTCAACATGAGTATAACCGCAGGCTGGATTACTTTAGTAATTGTTGTGCTTCGTTTTCTGCTCAAAAAAGCACCGAAGTTCATCCACTGTGCTTTGTGGACACTTGTTGGAATAAGGTTGATTTTTCCGTTCTCATTTGAAAGTATTCTCAGCCTTGTGCCAAGCACGCAGACTTTCCCTGAAAATTTTGTTTATTCATCCACACCGAAAATTCACAGTGGTGTTGCTATGCTTAATTCAGCGGTGAACCCAATCATTAAATCTCATTCTGAGATACCGGGCGAAGCTTCAACTTCGCCAATGCAAACGGTTGTTTTGATTTTAGCAATCTGTTGGGTGGTCGGCGTCATTGCCATGCTGATTTACACAGCGGTAAGCTATCTGAAAATACAAAGGCAGGTCAGGGAAAGCATTCAGCTTGAAGATAACATTTATCTTTGCGACAGAATCGACACGCCGTTCATTTTCGGTATATTCCGCCCGAAAATTTTTCTGCCAAACAGCACTTGCCAAGATGATTATCAATACATTATCGCTCACGAAAAGGCTCATCTCAGGCGTAAGGACCACATATATAAACCGCTTGCGTTTGCGATTCTCAGTGTTTATTGGTTCAACCCGGTTTTGTGGGTAGCTTATGCTTTGCTTTGCCGTGACATTGAGCTTGCCTGTGATGAAAGGGTCATCAAAGAAATGGGCGCAGAAATCAAAAAGCCATATTCTCAGGCACTCATAAACTGCAGCGTATCACACAAAGTGATTTCTGCCTGCCCGTTGGCGTTTGGCGAGGTGAGTGTGAAAAGCAGAATCAAATCTGTTCTCAACTATAAACAGCCTGCGTTTTGGGTTGTTGTGGTTGCTGTTGTTGTTTGCATTGCCGCATCGGTGTGCCTGCTTACGAACCCGATTGACAAAAGCGGCGACGATCAGACATTTGAAGCGTCGATGCAAAGCATAGACATGGATGACCCTGATGTTTACAACGAAATTATGATCGGCGACGCAATTGAGTTCAAGGCGAAAGAAATTATTTTTGAAAGCGATCCGGAAAGCGGTTTTGCGGAATATATCAACACCTACAGATTCGTGAAAAACAGCAAATTCTTGATGGAGAACGACAGCTATTACGGTGTTCATTACATTGGAATAATGAAACAAATTTCGTTTGCTGAAGAAGATTTCGGAACAGCTTTTCATGGTGGCGTTTGGCGTGATGGATGTTCGCTTGCAAAAATCAGGAAAGAAAACAAAGAAACCTTAAAAATAGTTGATGCAAGGACAGTTTTCTATCTGCTTGAACAAAAGGATGGCTCTGTTTATTTTGCAATTGGTCAGATAAACGATGACGGTATCTGTGAGATGGAGTTAATGTATCTTGCTAAAACCGTTGATGTTAATGCCCGGGACGGATTGGAGAACAACACGATTGAATCGCCGTATAAGCGGTATAGCTATATGGATTCAGATGATTGGCTTTCACCAAGCTTGTGTTTAATGGAAGAAGATAAAAGCTTCACATTTGTTTATTCCGCTTTAAGCAGCTATGTAGCAACCGGCAAGTACGAGCTGAAAGGCAACACATTGACGCTGCGTACCGATGACGGTAATTATGCCTATGTTTTTAGAGCTAAAGGTAACAGCTTTGTGTTTGACGCAAAACATTCCGCAAAAATACCTGAATACCGCTATTCGGCTTCATCAAATGAAACTTCATGCCCTGTTCCTGATAAGGCAGTGTTTGAACTTGAAGGCGAGTGCATTGGATGGCCTTACGGCAGCATTTACATGGATAAGACTAAATATGACATTGACAGTGACGGAGTTAAAGAAGATATTTTTGTAACCCCCGGTCCGACTTCAGGAATATTTTCTTTTGTAATAAGCGTATATAAAAATGGTAAATTGGAACATGAAAATATGTTTACACCGCAGCCTTATTTATCATTATCATTTGTGAAAGATAAAAAAGGTAATCTCCAATTGCGTGGTGAAACGCAAGATGATAAACCTGATATTTATTTGTTTGACATAGCGCTTAACGATGATGTTATTGAACTTTCCTGCGACGGAGAGCCACTTGATGATTGGGGCTGCTTGTACGACGAAGAATAAAAATAACGCTGATTAGCACAAAAACTAATCAGCGTTTGCTTTATTTGATTTTTTTCCAATACTCTGCCGCAGCCTGCTCGTTTTTATTTTCCCCCGGAATGTAGTATTGTTTATCTTTCAGCACATCGGGCAGATATTGCTGCTTAACGTAATGATTGGGGTAATCGTGGGGGTAAAGATAGAACTGACCTTTGTTTTGATTATCCTCGCCGTCATAGTGTTTGTTTTGAAGCTGACGTGGAATCGGACCTATGTTGCCACGCTTGATGTCGGAAACAGCAGCATCCATGGCGAGATATGCCGAATTAGACTTCGGGCTGTTGCAAACAAGTACAACCGCATCGGCAAGCGGTATTCTTGCCTCAGGTAAACCGACCATGAGGGCGGCATCAACCGCAGCTTTAACGATGGGAATTATCATGGGATAGGCAAGTCCGACATCTTCGCAGGCACAAACCATAAGACGTCTTGTTGCTGACGGCAAATCACCTGCTTCAAGCAGTCTGGCAAGATAATGAAGTGCAGCGTTGGCATCAGATCCACGCATTGACTTTTGAAAAGCGGAAAGTATGTCATAATGCTCGTCACCGTCACGGTCATATTTCATTGAGCTTTTTTGCGTCAGCTCCTGTGCTTTTTCAAGAGTGATGAGGTATTTGCCGTCATTTTCTGCGGTGCTTAAAACGGAAAGCTCAACCGAGTTTATCGCTTTGCGCACATCTCCGCCGCAGGCACGTGCAATGTGTTCGCAAACGGCGCTTTCAAGCTCAATTTCAATGCCTTTTTCCTGCCTCAAAATGTCAAATCCACGCTTAACGGCAGGCACAATGTCCTCAGCAGTGACGGACTTAAATTCAAAAACGGTTGAACGGCTGAGAATAGCGTTGTGTATGTAAAAATAGGGGTTTTCTGTTGTTGAAGCAATCAGCGTGATTTCACCTTTTTCAATGTAATCAAGCAAGGTTTGCTGCTGCTTTTTTGTGAAATACTGAATCTCATCAAGATAGAGCAAAATTCCGTTGACTGCGGCAAGAGTGTCAAGTTCGGCAACAATTGCTTTTATGTCTGCCGTTGATGCTGATGTACCGTTGAGTTTGTGGAACTTTCGGTTGGTGGATTTTGCGATGATTGAAGCGAGGGTGGTTTTACCAACGCCTGACGGGCCGTAAAAAACAAGGTTGGGCAAATCGCCTGATTCAATGATGTTGCGCAAAGCCTTTCCTTTTTCAAGCAGATGCCTTTGACCGACCATTTCGTCAATGGTGGTTGGTCTGATTCTGTCTGCAAGGGGAGCTTTCATGATGCTGTTCTCCTTTGCCGAAAATTTGTTCGATTGGTATTTTAACACAATAAGCGAAAGATGTAAACCACTTTTGAAAAAATTAATTTTATGCGGCAGATTAATGCAAAAAGAGAGAGTGCATTTTAAATAAAAAATTGATTTTTTTCATTATTTTTATAAGTGTTTTCGCTTTGCGTTTTGTTATAATATAAATGAAACAAATAAGATGGGATGAGTTTATTTGAACCAAACACGACGATTTTTCAAACCTGCCTATATTTGGCTTGGATAAATTCGTCATAAGCAAAAAAACATTAAATGTATTTGTCAAAATTGGGCAAAATTACATCTGTATTTTAGATGTTTTCCACAAAAAAGCGAAAAAGGGTTTCTTTTTCCAGCAGTAAGTGTTATAATATGCACGGTTAATGTGGAATATGGTGTAATCATTAATTAAATAATTGCGGCTTTCGCAATATAATAACCATCTGCCATTGCGTGTTTCTCATTTGGTTTGCTTTTTTATTATTCGGCAGAGGTCATTCGGATTACACGGACTTGGAAAATTTGTTTCCGGAAGACGAAAAGTCAGAATCGTCTTGTGGGTGCCTGAGATGCGCCCTTTCAGTGATTGACGGAAAGAGGAGATACTTTTGGAAAAGCTTGTTATCCATGGTGGTAACAGACTATCGGGCGAGGTTGAAATAAGCGGTGCAAAAAATGCCGCAGTTGCAATTATACCTGCAACTTTACTCGCTCAGGATGTTTGCCGCATTGAAAATATCCCTAACATCAGTGATGTAACCTGCATGGTAAATATTTTGCACAGCATGGGTGCAGGGGTTAAACTGATTAATAAGCACACACTTGAAATTGACACGAGGACTGTAAACTCGTATATTGTTCCGCACGAAATGACAAAAAAGCTTCGTGCTTCTTATTATCTTATCGGCGCACTGCTCGGCAGATTTTGCAGGGCAAAGGTTGCGCTTCCCGGCGGATGCAATTTCGGCGTCAGACCGATTGATTTGCACATCAAAGGGTTCGAACTTCTTGGTGCAACAGCAAATGTTGAAAAGGCAATGATCAACGCCTATGCCGATTGCCTGACAGGCAGCTCGGTATATATGGATAAGGTTTCGGTTGGTGCAACAATCAACGTTATGCTTGCCGCTGTTAAGGCGAGAGGTCTGACTATCATCGAAAATGCCGCAAAAGAGCCGCACATCGTTGACCTTGCAAACTTCCTCAACGCAATGGGCGCAGATGTCAGAGGTGCAGGCACCGATGTCATCAAAATCCACGGCGTATCAAGCCTGCACGGATGCACATATTCAATCATTCCCGATCAGATTGAAGCAGGCACCTACATGGTTGCCGCTGCTGCAACAGGCGGAGATGTGCTTGTGAAAAATGTAATTCCGAAGCACCTTGAATCAATAACTGCAAAGCTTGTTGAATGCGGTGCGAAGGTAACAGAATATGATGATGCAGTCAGAGTTGAATCAAATGGAAAATTCAAACGCTGCAACCTCAAAACAATGCCTCATCCCGGTTTCCCAACTGATATGCAGCCGCAAATGAGTGTTCTTCTGACAATTGCGGAGGGAACAAGCCTTGTTTCTGAGGGCGTTTGGGATAATCGCTTTAAATATGTTGACCAGCTCACAAGAATGGGTGCAAACATTCAGGTTGACGGAACGATCGCTGTTTTTCAGGGTGTTGAAGAACTTGCAGGTGCACCTGTTCGAGCAGATGATCTGCGTGCAGGCGCAGCAATGATCATTGCCGGACTGATTGCAAGAGGAACAACGGAAATTGAAGATATTCTCTATATAGACAGAGGATATGAAGATTATGTTGAAAAGCTCAGAAATCTCGGTGCAGACATCTATCGAAAAAACTTTGATGATGACGTCAGCAGGCAGGATGTTGCAGGTTAAATAAATAATGATAATTCAGGTGTCTTATTGTTTTGCACAGTGGGACACCTGTTTTAATGAATGTAAAAAAACAATAAATATGGATTTGCGCATTTGGATGAAGATGTCATCAATGTGTAAATTCGGTAAGGAATGATAAAATGGCAAGATTTTGCTCGCTTTTTTCTTCAAGCTCAGGTAATTCAACTTTTTTAGGTTCGTCAAAAACAGGTATACTTATTGATGCAGGAGTCAGCGCAAAGCGCATAAAAGAAGCTCTGCTTGGCAGAGAAATTGACCCCGCTTCGCTTTCTGCAATTTTTGTCACGCATGAGCACAGCGACCACATCAAAGGAATTCGCATCATTGCATCAAATTATAACATTCCTGTTTATGCGACTGATGGGACGCTGCGTGGACTTGAGGAGGCAGGCGTAATCAACGGCAAGTTTCCGTTTCAAGTGATGCCGAAAGATGGTGTTGAAATCAGAGATTTGTTTGTCAAACCGTTTGAAACGCCGCACGATAGCAACGAAAGCTGTGGGTTCACAGTTGAATTTCCTGATGAAAGAAAAGCTGCCGTTGCAACAGACATTGGGCACATCACGAATGAGATCATGAATGCAATCATTGGATGCGACTTGGTGATGCTTGAATCTAACCATGACGTTGGAATGCTGGAAAACGGTAACTATCCATATTATCTGAAACGCCGTATCCTTTCTGACAGGGGGCATCTTTCAAATGAGGTGTGCGCAGACGTTGCGGCTCAGCTTGTTGAAAGGGGAACAACAAGGTTATTCCTCGGCCATCTGAGTGCAGAAAACAACATCCCTGAGCTTGCCTATCAGACGAGCTATGCCGCAATATATGAAACCGGGGCAGTGCTTGACAGGGACTATATGCTGAAAGTTAATCCAAAGGAAAACTTTGACGGCATAATCAGATTTTAATGTTAATATGCGGACGAAGGGTTTGAGTTTAAGGAACGCTTTGCCGCATATTTTTTTGTGAAAAAACAGTAAGCTTTAATCTGCTTTTAATGTTGTGCATATATTATTATTGAAATTTGTTCGTAAAAAATAAACATTCTGTTAAAATTGCAGAAAATATACGCAACAAAAAGGCAAGTATTGTATAATTAAAAAAATAAAAATTGTGGAGGGAATCACAATGAAAGTTATATCCAAATATATCAACGACCAACTCGCAGATGTTGATCATGACAAGGCGTTTTTTGATTTCAAAAAGCGCATCATTGAAGAAACAACGGAAAGAGTTAACGCACTTGTTAAAAGCGGACTAACCGACATGAAAGCCGTTGAAGCAATTGTTATTGGTGAGCATCCGGATGTTAAGCAGGAGTTCATGGCATATAAGGCTAAGCTTGACAGTAAGCAGGAGGCGAAGCATAAAGGCAAATTCGGATCAAGTGTGGCTGCTCTCGGTGTGCTGAGTCTTGTGGTGGTTTATCTTGCAGTCAGCCTTTTCACAAAGGCATGGGCAAAAACATGGCTGATCATCGTTGCAGGCGTTATAATTGCGGCCTGCGCAGGATTGGTTGTCGGCATCAAAAAGAGCGTTTCAAAGGAAAAACCAAACTACATTGCCGCCAGGCTTATGAGCGCAACTGTTGTTATGCTTGTTTGCGTTTTTGCATTCCTTGTCGGTATTATATTGTTCAAGGTTACAAAAAGCTACATAATCTTCATTCTCGGCGTTGCAATTGCGATGATTGCGGACATTTTGATTTCATATGCCGCTAAGGGGAAAATTGCCATGGTGAACCTGCTTATCTATATCCCTGTTATCTGCGCACTCGTTTATGTAACCCTTGGTTTGTTTAACTCTGCAATTTGGGCAACGGGCTGGATGCTTATTCTTGTTGGATTGGTTGTTGACATTGCAACGCTCGCTGTCAGCACATTCAAAAAGAAGAAATAAGAAGGTGAACAAAATGAAACAAAAATTACCTGCTGAATTATGGGATAAGATGCATTATCTTTTTCGTTCATATAATGACAGAATGGTTCACGTTGAGCTTGATTATGACCATGAAATTGACGTTCAGGCGTTCAAGACGGTTGTGATTTGTTTTCTTGAAAAAATCCCCGTTCTGCATTCTCGCTTTGTTGACAATAAGGTTCGCCCTTATTGGGAGGTTGAGCCTTATAAAATTGAGGACATTGTTTCGGTACATCATGTTGATGGCGACGAGCTTGAGCAGACGAAAAATGATTTTCTCACGCAGTGTCTTCCACCCGACGGCAAGGTGCAGATGAAAATTGCACTGTTCATTTATGACGGCAAAACAGATCTTTGCATCATTGAAAATCATATGTGCATGGACGGAGGGGATTTCAAATATTTCCTCAAGTCGCTGTGCAGTAACTATAATAACTATGTTCAGAACGGTCAGATTCCGCTTGATATTAAAGAGGGCAGCCGTTCATATAAAGATGTATACAAAGACCTTGGCGAAAACGAAAAGGAAATTGCAAAAAATCTTTATAAAAACATCGGTGAAAAAGATCCTCACGGTTTCCCGTTTTCTGAAGCAAAAAAGACAGATTATTCATTCATATATAAACACAAAATCGGCAGCGAAAAGTTGGGATTGATTAAATCTTGCGGAAAGGCTCATGATGCAACAATCAACGATATGCTGGTTGCAGCGTATTTTTACAGTATCTATGAGCTTGCTGAGTTTCCTGAAAGCGATTCTGTTTCAATTTCGTGCGCAATTGATTTGCGCCGCCACCTTGAAAATGCAGAGGAAACAGGTTTAACAAACCACACAGCGTGGATGCAGTGCCTTATCCCTGAAAGGGGCAGAGATATTTTTGAAACACTCAGATATGTTGTTCAAAGCTCGAACAAATTCAAGCAGGACGAATTTATCGGACTTTATGGTTTGCCGCTGCTTTCAACTGCGTTCAAGATCGTTCCGAATGCAGTCAGTGAGGATTTGATTAAAATCGGTTATAACAATCCGCTGCTTGCAATGAGCAACATCGGAATCCTTGAAGAAGATAAGCTTGCTTTTGACGGGCACAAGCCGATTGACGGCTTTATGAGCGGTGCGGTTAAATATAAGCCGTTTGCGCTGCTTTCCGCAACAACGCTTAACAAGGAAATTACGCTTTCAATGTGCGTCAGGGGTAACGATGAGGATAAGAAAATTCTGAAAAAATTCTTTGCGCTGATTGACAAAAACATTGATGCGCTGATTGCACAGTGAGGGCAAAACGATGCTAAACATAACGCTGATTTGTGTTGGTAAACTCAAAGAGCAATATCTCAGAGATGCCTGCGATGAATATAAAAAGAGGCTTTCAACGCTTTGCAGACTTAATATTGTTGAACTGCCGCCGGAACGGCTCAGTGACAGCCCTTCGCAAAAAGAAATTGACAATGCGCTCACAAATGAGGGCAGGCGAATCATTGAAAAAATTCCGAACGGCTCAAAGGTATATACAATGTGCATTGAGGGTAAGCAGTTTTCCTCTGAGGAGCTGAGCGGAAAGCTTGATTCTGATGCAGTTTCCGGCGTGAGCAGCGTCACCTTCATCATTGGCGGCTCATTTGGGCTGAGCGATGAAGTCAAAGCAAAAAGCAGTGTCAGGCTTTCAATGAGCAAAATGACGTTTCCGCATCAGCTTGCAAGGGTGATGCTCCTTGAGCAGATTTATCGTGCAATGCAAATTTCAATCGGCACGAAATATCATAAATAGCATGGGTGATACGCATGAGAGAAAAGGATAAACTTGCGCTTCAGCCGCCGATGGGTTGGAACAGTTGGGATTGCTACGGCGCCGCGGTGACGGAAGAACAACTGCTTGGAAACGCACAGTATGTTGCAGATAACCTCAAGCAGTTCGGTTATGAATATATTGTCTGCGACATTCAGTGGTATGAGCCGAATGCAAAATCAAATGAATATAATAATTTCACCGAGCTTTGCATGGATGAATGGTCACGGCTGATCCCTGCCGAAAATCGCTTTCCAAGCGCAAAAGACGGCAAGGGCTTCAAGCCGATTGCAGATAAAATTCATGCAATGGGGCTGAAATTCGGCATACATATTTTGAGGGGCATACCACGTCAGGCAGTGCACATGAATACTGCGCTGAAAAACACGGCTCACACTGCAAGAGAAATTGCACATCCGTTTTCGGTGTGCGCTTGGAACACTGATATGTATGGCATTGATTGCCGCAAAGAAGGTGCTCAGGAATATTACAACAGCCTTTTTGAACTGTATGCTTCGTGGGATGTTGACTTTGTTAAGGTGGATGACATTGCCGTAACAGAGTTTCGCCCCGATTGCCCGTATTCAGCAAAGGATGAGATTGAAGCAATTCGCCGTGCGATTGACGGCTGCGGCAGAAAAATGGTGCTCAGCCTTTCGCCGGGACCAGCCGTGCTTGAAGAAGCTGCACACCTTTCTGAAAATGCTAATATGTGGAGAATGACGGGAGATTTTTGGGACAGATGGGACAAGCTTTATGCAATGTTTGAACGATGTGAAAAATGGCAGCCGTATGTTCAGCCGGGTTGCTGGCCTGATTGCGATATGCTTCCGATTGGCAGAATCTCAAAAAACAGTGCCTATATTGGGCAAAAGGATAGATATTCAAACTTCACGCACGATGAGCAGAAAACGATGCTTACACTGTGGTCGATGTTTCGCTCACCGCTGATTCTCGGCGGCGAACTTAGGGAAAACAGAACCGATGATTTGGCTGTAATCACTAATCGTGACATCCTTGACCTCGACCGCTTCTCGGTGAATAACAGGCAACTTTATAGAAACGAAACCGAGGCGGCGTGGGCTTGCACAGATAAAAACGGCAATGATGTGCTTGCAATTTTCAACCTTGCCGATGATGAGCGTGAAATCACGTTTAATCTGGCAGAGTACGGTTTTGACGGCGAATATAATGCAACGGATTTGTGGACGAATGAAGCTCATGAAGCCATGCAAGGCGAGGCTTCATTCAAAATCAGACCTCATGCAGTTAAAGCGCTAAGGCTGCAAAAACAATAAAATAGCACTAATATAAATATGCGGGTAGGATTTTCCCTTGAGAAAATGCTTATC
>JAMPAE010000229.1 GCA_023667385.1 Ruminococcus sp. | reverse complement strand
AAAGTTTTAAAGCTCGCAAAAGGATACTATGGTTCAAAGCATAGCCTTTTTAAAACAGCAAAGCAGGCTGTTATGAAGTCCGGCAACTATGCTTATATTGGAAGAAAGCAGAAGAAACGTGATTTCCGCCGTCTTTGGATCACAAGAATTTCAGCTGCTTGCAAAGCAAACGGAACTAACTATTCAACATTCATTAACGGCCTTAAGAAGGCAGGTATCACTCTTAACAGAAAGATGCTCTCAGAAATTGCTATTGCTGATCCGAAAGCTTTTACAGCTCTTGTTGAACAGGCAAAAGCAGCTCTTTAATTAGTTCTTATGCGTCCGAGACAATTCTCTCGGGCGTATTGCTTTTTTAATTTTTATCAGTTCAACGCAGGATTAAAGAAATGTACAATTATATTAACAGCTTATCAAATGACAAAATAAAATATGCTTACAAGCTTGTAACTTCCACTAAATTCAGAAAAGAAAACAACGAATTCCTTTTGGAAGGATTAAGGCTGTGCGTAGATGCCTCAAAAACATTACAGAAAATTAAATGGACATATTTTACCGAAAATGCCTATAAAAAAAATTCCGAGGAAATTGATTTTTTGACCGAAAAAAGTGAATCGTCATTCCAAATTTCTCAGGCAGTGTGCGAGAAACTTACTTCCACGGAAAACAGTCAGGGGATTTTCTGCGTTTGTAAAATGAACAAGCCTCTAAGCGAAAATGACATATCAAAAAACGGTAAGTACATTGCGCTTGAAAATGTACAAGATCCGGCTAATCTCGGTGCAATATGCCGAACGGCCGAGGCTCTTGGCATCAGCGGAGCAATTGTTGAAAATGGCTGTGATATTTATAACCCAAAAGCACAGCGAGCTTCCATGGGTTCTCTTTTGCGTTTACCGATTATAAAAACTACTGATCTTTCGCAGCTTCTTGATAGCATGAAGCAAAGCGGAATGACAGTTTATGCCACAACTCCAAGCTCTGCTGCTGAAAAAATAATTCGTGTGAACATGAGCGGAGGTGTTATTGCTGTAATCGGCAATGAAGCAAATGGGGTTACCGATAAAATTCTCCCAATTTGTGAGCAGATTACAATTCCGATGCTCGGGCGTGCTGAATCTCTTAATGCATCAATGGCTGCTGCGATAACCATGTGGGAAATGATGCGAAACGAGGTGGATTAATTGTGAAAAATGCTCTGTATTGGCTGTGGCTTCAGAAAAGTGTTGGCTTTCATGCTAACATTCGTGAGCTTGTGCGATATTTCGGTTCAGCTGAACATATTTATAATGCAAACGAGAATGAACTGCGTACATCGGGTCTGTTTGGATATGATTCTTTTGAGATTAATCCACGCAAAATTTTGGATATGCAGAAGAAGTCGCTTTCTTATGCAGAAAGTATGCTGCGTCAATGTGATGAAAGAAGAATAAATATAGTTACCCCTGAGGATGAATCTTACCCGAATGCTTTAAAGCGTATAATGGACTTTCCTGCTGTGCTCTATGTCAGAGGTGATATGTCATGTATCAATCAAAATTTAGTGCTCGGCGTAATTGGAACACGGCATCCATCCGCTTATGGTGAACAGGCGTGCGAAAAAATCGTTAGAGGACTTGCAAAAGAAAGTACTGTCATAGTCAGCGGTGGTGCACTTGGAATTGACAGTATTTCACACAGATGTACTATTGAATCAGACGGAAAAACCATATTGGTTATGGGCTGCGGTCATGATACTGATTATTTGCGTGAAAATGATGAACTTCGGATGCTTGTTGAGCAGAATGGAGCGGTGATAACTGAATATCCGCCGCTTACAAAAGCTTCACTGTTTTCATTCCCTAAGCGTAATCGCATAATTTCAGGATTGTCCAAAGGCATCGTTGTCATTGAAGCCGGTGAAAAGAGCGGAACACTTAACACCGCCAAGCATGCAGAAAATCAAGGACGTGATATTTTTGCTGTTCCCGGTGATATTGAAAGCGAGGCGTATAGTGGCTCAAACAAGCTAATCAGTGACGGAGCCAAAGCGGTTTTCAGTGCATCGGATATTTTGGAAACCTATAATTATGAATCAACTGCAATCAATGAAATACATAAAAAGCAACCATTGACACCATTTGAACTTGTTAATGAATTTGCTTACGGCAAACCAAATCTCAAGAAAAATTCAAAAACAAAACCATCAGAATCTTTGAAAAGGGAAGATTCAAGGGAGAATAGTAAAGAAGAAGCGAAAAAAATTTCAAATTTTGACACAGAAAGTGTTTCTAATAATGCCAAATTAGTGTATAATCTATTATTAGGTGGATTAAAATCTCTTGATGAAATCACACGTATGAGCGGATTGCCCGTCAGAAAAGTTCTGACAGCGCTGACGGAGCTTGAAATTGCAGGCGCAGCTCAGCAACAAAGCGGCAATCAGTATGTATTAGTTTAAAAATAGAAAAGGTGAGCATATATGCCCGATTTAATTATTGTCGAATCGCCTTCAAAGGCAAAAACCTTAAAGAATTATCTTGGAAAAGGATATACAGTTGTAGCTTCAAAAGGTCATGTGAGAGATCTTCCTCCGGCAAGACTCAGCGTCGATGTTAAGCATGACTTTGCACCGAAGTATGTAATAGTAAAAGGAAAGGAAACCCTTGTTAAAGAGCTGAAAGCGGCCGTTGCCGACAGCGACAAGGTATATCTTGCAACCGACCCCGACCGTGAGGGAGAAGCAATTTCATGGCATCTTGCAGAACTGCTGGGGCTTAATTTAGATGAAACCAATCGTGTTACTTTTAACGAAATCACAAAAACAGGCGTAAAAAATGGTATGGCTGCGCCGAGAAAGGTTGACATGGATCTTGTCAATGCTCAGCAAGCAAGGCGTATTCTTGACCGTCTTGTCGGCTATAAGCTCAGCCCATTTGTTTCACAAAAAATCAGGCGTGGTCTCTCTGCCGGACGTGTTCAAAGCGTTGCGGTCAGAATGATTGTTGACCGTGAAGAAGAAATCAGAGCTTTCGTACCTGAAGAATACTGGACAATTGACGGAAAATTTGCCGCTCCCAACAAGCGTATTATCAACGCTGCTTTTTACGGTGACGAAACAGGTAAGCTTAAAATTGAAAATGAACAGCAGGCAGATGCAATTCTTGCAAGGCTTGAAAATGCAACATATACAATCAGTGTGCTAAAAAAAGGCACAAGAAAGAAAAATCCTGCTCCTCCGTTTATCACCTCAACACTTCAACAGGAAGCTGCAAAAAGGCTTGGCTTCAGAGCTGAGCGGACAATGAAAATTGCTCAGGAGCTTTATGAAGGTGTGGAAGTTAAAGGACAGGGCTCAGTTGGTTTGATTACTTACATGAGAACTGATTCTCTCAGAATTTCTGAGGAAGCCAGAGCTGCCGCAGATTCGTTCGTTAGAAGAACATACGGTGATAATTATATGCCTGATAAGCCACGATATTTTAAATCGAGAAGCAATGCACAG
>JAMPAE010000228.1 GCA_023667385.1 Ruminococcus sp. | reverse complement strand
TTGTAAAATAAATATGCAATAAAAATGCATCGGTTGCAAAAAACAGACCGATAATTTTAAAGGAGGTATTTTTATGCAGAAAAATTTAAGAAAACCGTTAAGTGTTTTCCTGGCAATTCTCATGATTGTCACCGGATGTTCTGTGTCAATGTTCGCATTTGCGGCAGAGACCGCACGAACAACAGATGCGGTTGCAGAAGTTGAAGCAGCAATTGATGAATTTAATTCATTGAAAAGTGTTTCCATTGCAGCAGCAAAGCCTGCAATCACTGTTACACCGGACAACAAGAATTACCAAACACAGGTTGAAAGAGCAGAAAATTATGACAAGCGAATCGGACTTTATGCTGATATGATTGCTAAGTACAAAGCTCTTTCAGAAGACGAGAAGGACGCTGTTGAAATTCAGCACGCATTGACACTGCTCAAGTCAACTGTTGAACGTGAGGCATACCTCATCAAAACAGACTATGACAACGCACTTCCAGAGGGTTCACCGGCTTCAGCAAAAATGCAGTTTGTTGAATCAAGAAAACAGGCTCAGGCAAAGCTTAATGATTATCTTGGTGAACACGCAGTCAGAGATGAAGCTTTTGCAGCAGCAAAGAACTTAATTACTCCGTATACAGGAACCCTGAAACTCATGGCATCAACTGATTTTGCTAAATATCCGCAAGCTGTTGACGCTTTGAATGCTTTCATAGAAGATTACAAAGCAGCTTCACCGCTTGCAAGAAAGTATATGGATGGTGTTAACGGAACATTTGAGTCATACAGCTCTGATACAATGGGTGCAACATTCGCACTTTTGGCAGGTGCTCTCACTAAGTACAAAGTTACAACAACTCCGTTTGACGGTGAAAAGCCCGCCACTGTTTCAAAGCCGAATTACAAAAACTATCCTAACGGAAAAACAGACCCTGATTATCTGAAAGCTCTTGCTGAATGGCTTCCTTATGGTGAGGCTTCTCAAAAATATACCTGCGATGTATATAACTATGAAGCAGAAAAAGCAATTGAAGCTTTTGAAGAAATTGTTCAAATGGCACCTGAGTTCAAAGATGTTATCGACACAATGCTTGCACTCAGAAATGCATATGCTTCATTCATCAAAACAAATGAAGTTGAGTCTGCCAAGGAAGCAGTAACAATGTATGAAGCACTCAGCGATTATGAAAAGAAATGCGTAAACATCGGCGTTAAGGCATATTCATATTATTACCTCAACGCAGCAGGTGATGCTTATTCATACAGCAATCTCACATATACTCAGCTTTACAAAAAATGCGCTGAAACAGGCGGCATCGCTTTTGTTAATGAATTTATTGATTACGTTAATTCAATTGACCTGAATGAAGTAAACAATGATATTGTTGCTCAGGCACAGGCCAAATACAATGCAATACCGTCAGAATTTAAGGCAAATGTTACCGCTGAAGCAAGAGAAAAGTATAGTGCTATCCTTGCACTTTATGATCCGGTTAAACCGCTCACTCCGTTAGATTATGACTTTGCAGAAGAAATTGCAGCATTCAAAGAAACAAAGGTTTCATATGAATGCGACAGAACAACCAACGCAGAACTTAATGACGCTGTTGCAGTTGTCGGCGATCTTGCCAATACTGTCATCAAAGCAGTTGCAGGCAAAGACCTCACTGCTGTTCTCAGCGATTCACTTTACACAAACGCAACAATGTCAACCTTGCTTTCACTTTATAACATGATTGCTGAAGCTAACCTCACAGTAAGCGGTATTAATGTAAGCAGCGTTCTTGCAGGCGACCTTGCACCGAAGAAAGTTGCTGCTTTCCTTAGCGAAGAAAAATTTGCAGGCGCAGTTGAAAAGCTTAACAAGTTTGATTCAACTGCTGATTACGCTTCAATCGCTTTTGAAAACGGTGACTGGGGCTTTGAGGATGGCGACCAGAACGGTTTTGCAAACGCAATGGCTGCAATGCTCAGACCTGTTGCAAATATCCTCAAAAATGGCATCCTTGTTATAAGCGAGGTTCTCATTCTCAACAACAGCAACGCTTCTAACGGTGACTATGTTTACGGCGCATATGAATACCTTATTCCGCTGCTTGAAACAATCGGCGCTAAGGGCGTTCTTTCATCAGAGGAATACAGCAAGCAGTATTTTGATGCAATGACAATCAGCGCAAATGCAGGCCTTGATGCATTGCTTCTTCCGATTATCAATCCTGTTCTGAATCTTGTTGGTGAAGTTGCAGCAGATCCTGTTAACAAGGGCATTGAGCTTATCGGAAACGTTGCATATGCAATTGAAAACGACATCATTTCATCAAGCCTGAACACCGCACTTCACACAAGCTCACTCCTTTCAGGCTTGAACATTGACCTTGGCGCAGATGCAATCAACAACATGATCACAGGCGCTGTTTCATCAATCAAAGTTGGTTCAGATGTTTATTCATTCAACATTGACAACATCAATTGGTCAAAACTTGCTCACTGCGGCAAGCTTGTTAAAGCTGAAAGCGCAACCGCAGCAAATTCTTACAGAACCGCACTTGAAGTTAACAAAGGCAACGCCCTTTACATGATTTATTATTATGTGTTCAACAACTTCATCGGCGATAAGACAAACTGCAATGAGCTTAAAGCTCTGATTGCTGACAACGTATCAAACAAGTTGCTTGCAGGTGTTGCAAAGCTTTGCCTTGCAATGGTAAGACTTATGGGTGCAACAAAAGTTCTTTGCATCATCCTTTGTCACTCACACGCAGGCGCAGCAGCAACTGTTCTTAAAGTTTTTGTAACTATGTTTAAAGTCGTTTCAAAAATCGGCAACATCTTCAAAAGATAATTTTCCAAGTTTGCATCTTATAAAAAGCAACACACTCAAAGGTCCGCATATCTTTGGGTGTGCTGTTTTTTTATCTTTATAACAACAAAACATGGTAATTAAATCGGTATGTATCAAGACGGTACATATCGATTTTTTGTATAAAAAAGTGGTATGAACGCAATATATAGTACATCATAAAACTATAGTAAATTATAACTAACAAACTATAATTTATTGTTTATCAGTCTATTAACATTTATTATTTATAGTGGTGATTTCGAATGTTAGACAGCAAAAATCTCGGAAAACGATTGGCGTTTTTACGGACAAAATCAGGTTTGTCGCAGGAAAAGCTTGCGGAACAATCTGAATTGTCAACTCAGTTCATCGGACAAATTGAACGTGGTGTCAAGAACCCGACGGTCAGAACAATGCAGAAAATCTGCACTGCACTTGGGGTCACCCTTTCTGATTTTTTTGCTGATGATTCATTTGATGCTGAGGTTGATGTGCTCACGGGCAGGCTCAACGCAGTGATAAGCTCAAAAAGCGATGAAGAGAAGCTGATAATTCTGCAAATGATTGAGCTGCTTGATAATTTCAGCTCTGCTGAGCGTTAAGTTTAAATATTTTGTGAATTTTATGGGTGTGGTGTTTATGTCAAAGCGTTTTTGCAAGGCAATTTCCCTTTTTATGGCG
>JAMPAE010000227.1 GCA_023667385.1 Ruminococcus sp. | reverse complement strand
AAGAAGCCATGCCATTCACAGCTTCTTATCATTTATTTTACAGCTTAAACTTATCGAAAAAGCCCTTTTTCTCTTCACCAACGGTTTTGCCGTCGTCAATGTTGTTTTTCGGCTTGTTTTCAAGTGAGCTGTCGAACTGCCTGAGCAGTTCCTTTTGCTTGTTGTTGAGATTTTTCGGCACGTCAACAATAATTCTGACAAACTGGTTGCCCCTGCCTCTGCCGCCGAGCTGCTGAATGCCTCTGTTCCTGAACCTGAACACCTCACCCGGCTGAGTGCCTGCCGGAAGCTCATATTTAACCTTGCCGTCAAGCGTTGGAATGTAAACCGTGTCACCAAGAGCCGCCTGGGCAAACGTCACCGTGAAATCGCACCAAACATCAAAGCCGTCACGCTCAAAGAACGGATGCGGTCTGACATTGATGTTGACCCTCAAATCGCCTGTTGGTCCGCCGTTTTCACCTTTGTTGCCGGCTCCTCTGACATTGAGCGCCTGCCTGTCGTCAATACCTGCCGGAATGTCAACCTCAACGGTTGCGGGCTTGCTTTCATAGCCTGTTCCACGGCATTTTGAGCATGGATCTTTGATTATCTTGCCCCTGCCGCCGCAGGTTGGGCACTGCTTTGTTGTGCTCATCACGCCGAACGGCGTTCTCTGCTGCTGATTTATCTGACCTCTGCCGCCGCAGGCCGAGCAGGTTTCGGGCGATGTGCCTTTTTTGCAGCCTGAACCGCCGCACTCGCTGCACGTGTCAATTCTTGAAATGTTGATTTTCTTTTTGCAGCCCTTTGCGGCTTCTTCAAATGAAATTGTAACATTTGCCTGAACAGTTGTGCCTTTTCTTGGAGCGTTCGGGTTCTGGCGCCTTGAATTGTTGCCGAATCCGCCGCCGAAGAAGCTGCCGAAAATGTCGCCCAAATCCATTGCATCGCCGAAGTCAAAACCACCGAAGCCTCCGCCGCCTGCACCGAAGTTCGGGTCAACACCTGCGTGACCGTATTGGTCATAGCGTGCTTTTTTTGTTTCATCGGATAAAACTTCATAGGCTTCGTTAGCTTCTTTGAATTTTGTTTCCGCTTCTTTATTTCCGGGATTAAGGTCGGGGTGGTATTTTTTTGCGCATTGGCGGTAAGCCTTTTTGATTTCGTCTTGCGAAGCACTTTTGCTCACACCTAAAACTTCATAATAGTCCCGCTTATTTTCTGCCATTGGTTATGTTTCACCTCTTTCGGCAATCATACGAATGACAGCCGATTTAATATCATCAAAGCAGGGACGTATGGTACGTCCCCGCACGTTATTATATGTGTATTTTAGTTGGCGTCTGTGAAGTTTGCATCAGTATAGCCTGCGTCGGTGTAGCCATCGTTCGGCTGGGCATCATTGAATCCGCCCTGTGCACCCTGGAAGTTGTTCGGGTCAAAGCCCTGTGCTCCGCCTTGTGCGCCCTGAGCAGCCGCTGCCTGCTGATAAAGCTTCTCACTGATCTTATAGAATACCTGCTGAAGTGCTTCTTTCTCGTTTTTGATGAGGTTGATGTCCTGACCTGTCAAAGCATTCTTGAGTGCGTCAACCTTTGACTGAAGCTCTGCCTTGTCGTTTGCATCAAACTTGTCGCCCTCTTCTGAAAGAATCTTTTCGCACTGATATACAAGCTGGTCAGCTTCATTTCTTGCGTCAATCTCTTCACGGCGCTTCTTGTCTTCTTCTGCAAACTGCTCTGCTTCGTGAACAGCTTTTTCAATGTCTTCTTTTGACATATTGCTTGAAGCGGTGATTGAAATTGACTGCTCCTTGCCGGTTCCGAGGTCTTTTGCCGAAACATGAACAATGCCGTTTGCGTCAATGTCGAATGTAACTTCAATCTGCGGAACGCCACGGCGAGCCGGCATAATACCGTCAAGGCTGAAGATTCCGAGAGTTTTGTTATCTTTTGCAAATTCACGCTCGCCCTGAAGAACATGAACTTCAACTGACGGCTGATTATCAGCAGCGGTTGAGAAAATCTGGCTCTTTTTGGTTGGGATGGTTGTGTTTCTTTCGATAACCTTGGTGTTGATTCCGCCCATGGTTTCAATGCCGAGTGAAAGCGGAGTAACGTCAAGAAGAAGCATACCCTTAACTTCGCCGCCGAGAACGCCTGCCTGAATTGATGCACCGATTGCAACGCATTCATCCGGGTTGATGCCCTTGAACGGTTCCTTGTTCATGAACTTTTTGATTGCATCTGAAACAGCAGGGATTCTTGATGAACCACCAACCATGAGCACCTTGTCAATATCGTTTGTGCTGAGGCCTGAATCGCTCATTGCCTGACGAACCGGTCCCATTGTTGCTTCAACAAGGTCAGCCGTGAGCTCGTTGAACTTTGCCCTTGTGAGGGTTGTGTCAAGGTGCTTTGGACCTGTTGCGTCAGCAGTGATGAACGGAAGGCTGATGTTTGAAGTTGTTACGCCTGAAAGCTCAATCTTTGCTTTTTCTGCTGCTTCTTTAAGTCTCTGCATTGCCATTTTGTCGCCACGAAGGTCAATACCCTGCTCTGACTTAAATCCGTCAGCAAGCCAGTCAATGATTCTTTGGTCGAAGTCATCGCCGCCGAGACGGTTGTTACCTGCTGTTGCAAGAACTTCCTGAACGCCGTCGCCCATTTCAATGATTGAAACGTCGAATGTGCCGCCGCCGAGGTCATATACCATGACCTTCTGGTCGTTTTCTTTGTCAATGCCATATGCAAGAGCTGCTGCTGTTGGCTCGTTGATGATTCTTTTAACTTCAAGGCCTGCAATTTTGCCTGCATCCTTGGTTGCCTGACGCTGAGCGTCGGTGAAATATGCCGGAACAGTGATAACAGCTTCTGTTACTCTGTCGCCGAGATAAGCTTCTGCATCCGATTTAAGCTTTTGAAGAATCATTGCAGAAATTTCCTGCGGTGTATAGCTTTTGCCGTCAATTGAAACGTGATAAGCTGTGCCCATCTGACGTTTGATTGAAGCGATTGTTCTTTCCGGGTTGGTGATTGCCTGACGTTTTGCAACCTGACCCACCATTCTTTCGCCGTCCTTTGAAAATGCAACAACTGACGGAGTTGTTCTTGCACCCTCTGCGTTTGCAATAACAACAGGCTCGCCGCCTTCGATTACTGATACGCATGAGTTTGTTGTTCCTAAGTCAATACCTATGATCTTTGCCATAATTATATCCTCCAATTATATAAATGTTTTAGTTGGTTTATTTATATTATGCGTTCGGAGTTGATAATTTAATTCAGTTTTCCGCCGCATTGTTTACACCATGAATCCAAATCTCTCAGTTTGCAACCTTAACCATTGCAGGTCTGAGGATTCTGTCGCCGAGCTTATAGCCTTTGCTGAAAACATCGGCAATGACGTTTTCTTCAAGTTCATCATCGTCAACGTGCATGACGCCGTTGTGGATGTTCGGGTCAAACTTTTCACCGATTTCGCCGAACGGTTCAACGCCGAGCTTTGCAATGATGTCACAGAAATTTGTGTGAATCATTTCCATGCCTTTTTTGAATGA
>JAMPAE010000226.1 GCA_023667385.1 Ruminococcus sp. | reverse complement strand
AGTCCCTCTTTACCCGGAGCAATTTCAACAAATGCACCGAAGCTCATAAGTCTTGTGACAACGCCACGGAAAATTGAACCAACTTCCGGGTCGTTAGCAATTGTTTCGATGATTGAAATTGCACGCTTGGCATCATCAAGGTCAATTGCAGAAACAAAGATTGAACCGTCTTCCTCAACGTCAACCTTGCAGTTGCATTCAGCACAAATCTTTTGAATGACCTTACCCTGTTTACCGATAACTTCAGCAATCTTATCAACGTCAATCTTTGTTGTGAGCATCTTCGGAGCATATTTTGAAAGCTCTGCTCTCGGCTCTGCGATGCACGGAAGAATAACTTCGTCGATAATCTTGCAGCGAGCATCATAAGTCTTTTCAAGGGCTTCCTTGATGATTGCCGGAGTAAGGCCGTGAACTTTGAGATCCATCTGGATTGCTGTGATACCCTTTTTGGTACCTGCAACCTTGAAGTCCATGTCGCCGAAGAAATCTTCAAGACCCTGAATATCAACCATTGTCATGAAGCGGTCGCCTTCGGTGATAAGTCCGCATGAGATACCTGCAACGGGAGCTTTGATCGGAACGCCGGCAGCCATAAGTGAAAGGGTTGAGCCGCAAACCGATGCCTGTGAAGTTGATCCGTTTGAAGAAAGAACTTCAGAAACAAGACGAATTGTATAAGGGAATTCTTCAACTGACGGAATAACCGGAACAAGCGATCTTTCTGCAAGAGCACCGTGACCGATTTCACGTCTGCCCGGACCTCTTGACGGTCTGGTTTCGCCAACTGAATATGACGGGAAGTTATAGTGATGGATATATCTCTTGTTAGTTTCATTGTCAAGACCATCAAGAAGCTGAGCATCGCTCATCGGTCCGAGGGTTGTGACAGTGAGAACCTGAGTCTGACCACGGGTAAACATACCTGAACCGTGAACACGGCTGAGCAGGTCAACCTGTGCATCAAGCGGACGCATATCATTGATACCACGGCCGTCAACACGCTTGCCCTCGTCGAGAAGCCAGCGGCGAACAACATATTTCTGAAGTTTATAAAGGCATTCGTCAATCTTTTCGATTGTTTCGGGGTATTTTTCATCAAACTCAGCGTGTACCTTTTCATAAACCGGCTTGAGTGCTTCATCACGAACTCGCTTATCATCTGTGTCAAGTGCTGCTTTAACATCGTCGATTGCAAATTCCTTGATTGCTTCAAACATTGCCGGGTCGGGATCCTGAGATTCAAACGGAACCTTTGCCTTGCCGACTTCTTTCTGGATACCCTTGATGAACTCAACGATTTCCTGGTTCACTTTGTGAGCATACATAATACCGTCATACATGGTTTCGTTGTCAACTTCGTTTGCACCTGCTTCAATCATTGCAACAAGATCTGCTGTTGAAGCAACTGTAACAGCCATATCTGACTTTGCTCTTTCTTCTTCAGTTGGGTTGATGACAAACTTGCCGTCAACAAGGCCAACGCTTACGCCGCTGATCGGGCCATCCCACGGAATTTCTGAAATTGAAATTGCAATTGATACACCGATCATTGCTGTGATTTCAGGAAGGCAATCCTGATCAACTGACATAACAGTTGCAACAACGCCAACATCGTTTCTCATATCTTTTGGGAAAAGCGGACGAATCGGTCTGTCGATAACACGTGAGCAAAGGGTTGCTTTTTCGCTTGCTCTGCCCTCTCTCCTCTGGAATGAACCGGGGATACGACCTACTGAATAAAGCTTTTCTTCAAAGTCAACTGAAAGCGGGAAGAAGTCAACGCCCTCTCTCGGTTTAGCAGCCATTGTTGCTGTGCAAAGCACTTCTGTTTCGCCATAGCGAATCAGGCATGAACCACCTGCAAGGCCTGCCATTTTGCCGGTTTCAACAACAAGCGGTCTGCCTGCAAGGGTTGTTTCAAATTTTCTAAATTCAGGAAACATAGTTTTTACCTCTCTTTTTACGGTTATATCTTTTTATTTATCCGACATGAGGCAGGTTTAGCAATAAATTGAGCGTTCGCAAAATAAACACCGAGCGTTCAATTTAGTGCTAACCCATCGCAGCAAAAAAGCTGAAACACCTCATGTTAAATAACGAATTTGGAGCACGTTGTTGTGGCAGAAATTCTGCCGCAGGTGCGTCATCAGTGATTAACAAGTGCTTTCCACACACAACGTGCAAAAGGCAGACACGATTGGAACCATGTCTGCCATGTGTGCATGATTATTTACGAAGACCGAGTCTTGCAACGATAGAACGGTATCTTTCGATGTCGTTCTTCTGGAGATAAGCAAGGAGGTTTCTTCTGTGACCAACCATTTTAAGAAGACCACGACGTGAATGGTGATCCTTCTTGTTTGTTTTGAGATGCTCAGTGAGGGTGTTGATTCTGTGAGTGAGGATTGCGATTTGAACCTCCGGAGAACCTGTGTCACCTTCGTGAGTTGCATACTCAGCGATGATCTTGCTCTTTTCTTCCTTAGTAATCATTGTTTTCACCTCTTAGATAATAGTCATTTGCCTGACCCTCAGAAAGCGGTTGGTGAAACTCCCGAATCGGGCTTAGTCCGCAAACCGAGAAATCGGCATAATGCTTAAAGATTATATCATGTGAAATTGAATTTGTAAAGGGTTTTAGCGGAAATATTTGGAGAATGTTTTGCCGACTTTGCTTTAAAGCAGCTTCTTCAAATACTGACCTGTGTAAGATGCTTCTGTTGCGGCAACCTGTTCGGGGGTACCCTGAGCAACGATCATGCCGCCGCCTGAGCCTCCCTCAGGACCGAGGTCTATGATATGATCTGCTGTTTTGATGACGTCGAGGTTGTGCTCAATGACAACAACGGAGTTGCCTGCGTCAACAAGTGCCTGCAAAACGTCAACCAGCCTGTGTACATCCGCAGTGTGCAGACCTGTTGTCGGCTCATCAAGAATGTAAATCGTTTTGCCGGTTGCACGCTTTGAAAGTTCGGTTGAAAGCTTAACACGCTGCGCTTCACCGCCTGAAAGTGTGGTTGCAGGCTGACCGATTTTGATATATCCTAGCCCAACATCATAGAGGGTTTTCAGCTTGTTATAAATTTTCGGTATGTTTTGGAAAAAGTTCATACCCTCAACAACAGTCATTTCCAAAACATCGAAAATTGACTTACCTTTATATTTTACAGCCAAAGTTTCGTTATTATACTTTCTGCCTTTGCAGACATCGCACGGAACGTAAATATCAGCCAGAAAGTGCATTTCAATTTTAACGATACCATCGCCCTGGCACGCTTCACAGCGTCCGCCCTTGACATTGAACGAAAATCTGCCTGCATTGAAGCCTTTCATTTTTGCGTCAACCGTGTTGGCAAACAGTTCTCTTATGTCATTGAAAACGCCGGTGTAAGTTGCAGGGTTTGAGCGTGGCGTTCTGCCAATCGGTGACTGGTCAATGTTGATGACCTTATCAAGGTTTTCCAAGCCGTCCATGCTGTCAAATTTGCCGGGAATTTTGCGTGCTCTGTTAAGCTCGTTGGCAAGATGCTTATAAAGAACCTCAT
>JAMPAE010000225.1 GCA_023667385.1 Ruminococcus sp. | reverse complement strand
ATGAAGCCGTCAGCCTGCGATGCAATCATCTCAATTCTGCTGTCTGAAGTCGGGGCAACAAGCGAGATGAAATCAAGCCCGCAATTTTTGAAAGCGGCAGAAAATTCATCCTTTTCCTCAAAGGGAATGTCCGGAAGAATCACACCGTCCATGCCGATTTTTGCACAATTTTCAGCAAAACGCTCAATGCCGTAAGAGAAAACGACGTTGGCATATGTCATGAACACCATCGGAACGGAAACTTCCTCCCTCACCTGCTTCGCCATTTCAAAAATGTCATCGGTGGTAACTCCGCCTGCAAGCGCCCTGATGTTTGCACCTTGAATGATCGGTCCTTCAGCAGTCGGATCGGAAAAAGGGATTCCCAACTCAATGAGATCTGCGCCGTTTTGTGCCATTTCTTTGATTATTTGCTTGGTTGTTTCAAGGTCAGGGTCACCACAGGTGACAAAGCCGATGAATGCTTTTCCGTTTTCAAATGCCTGTTTGATTCTGCTCATTCCGAAATGTCCTCCCCTCTGTATCTTGCAATTGCCGCACAGTCCTTGTCGCCTCTGCCGGAAATGTTGATTACGATAATCTTATCCTTATCAAGCGTTGGCGCAAACTTCATTGCATAAGCAACGGCGTGCGAGGATTCAATTGCAGGGATGATGCCCTCAGTTTTTGAAAGATACTCAAAAGCGTTGACCGCTTCATCATCAGTAACTGCAACATATTCAGCTCTGCCTGTGTCATGAAGCATTGCGTGTTCCGGACCTACGCCCGGATAATCAAGGCCTGCCGAAATTGAATAAACAGGAGCAATCTGACCATATTCATCCTGGCAGAAATAGCTTTTCATGCCATGGAAAATTCCAAGCTTACCGGTTGAAATTGTTGCTGCGGTTTCAAATGTATCAATACCTCTGCCTGCCGCTTCGCAGCCGATGAGCCTTACCTGTTCATCTTCAATGAAGTTATAGAATGCACCGATTGCGTTTGAGCCGCCGCCGACACAGGCAATCACAGCATCGGGAAGTCTGCCCTCTTTTTCAAGCATCTGCGCTTTGATTTCCTTTGAGATGACAGCCTGAAAATCACGCACAATTGTTGGAAACGGATGCGGACCCATGACTGAACCAAGCACGTAATGTGTATCATCAATGCGATTTGTCCATTCACGCATGGTTTCGTTAACTGCGTCTTTGAGCGTTGCCGTTCCGCTTTCAACGGCATGAACCTTTGCACCGAGCAATCGCATTCTGTATACATTCAGAGCCTGCCTTTCGGTGTCTTTTTTTCCCATGAAAATTTCACATTCAAGCCCAAGCAAAGCCGCAGCGGTTGCGGTTGCAACGCCGTGCTGACCTGCACCTGTTTCTGCAATCACTCTGGTTTTGCCCATTTTTTTTGCAAGCAGCGCCTGACCGAGTACGTTGTTGATTTTGTGCGCACCGGTGTGATTCAAATCTTCACGCTTGAGATAGATTTTTGCACCGCCGAGATCTTCTGTCATGTTCTTCGCATAATAAAGCAGTGACGGTCTGCCTGCGTAATTGTTCAATAAATCATTAAGCTCCCTGTTAAATTCAGGGTCATTTTTATAATATTCATATGCCTTTTCAAGGTCATTGATTGCATTCATCAGCGTTTCGGGGATATACTGACCGCCGTGCACGCCGAACCTGCCTTTTGACTGTGCCATATAGTTACCTCCTCAAATTTTTCTCGCCTGCGTAATAAACGCTCTGAGCTTATTATAATCTTTATATCCGTTAATTTCAACCGCCGAGCTGACATCCACTGCATAAGGTGCCAAATCGGAAACAGCCTGAGCAACATTTTCAGCACTTAGCCCCCCTGCAAGGAAATAAGGACGTCCGATGTTTTTCACAAGCGACCAATTGAATTTTTCGCCTGTTCCGCCGATACCATTATCAAGCAAAATGAAATCCGCAGATGATGCTTTGGCTTTGTCAATGTCTGTTTCAGTCTTAATCGTGAACGCTTTAACAACCGGAACATCAACCTTTGTTTTCAGTGAAGCGATGAAATCTTCACTTTCGCTTCCGTGAAGCTGAATCATGCCGATTGTTCCGCTTTGAGCAAGGCCGATGATGGTTTCCTCACTTTCGTTGACAAACACGCCGACCGATATGATTGAATCATCAAGCCTGCTTCTGAGCTTTGCTGCCTGCTCAGGTGTGATATATCTTGTTCTGCCTTTTGCGAACACAAAGCCGATGTAATCGGGCTTCAGTTCATTGACAAAATCAATGTCGCATTCTCTTCTCAAGCCGCAAATTTTGATTTTCACCATTTTCTGTCACCCACGAAGCGCATCAAGCATTGCTTTTTTGTTGTTTGAGCGCATCAGCGTTTCACCAATCAGCACTCCGTTAACGTTTGCTTCTTTCAGTGTGCGGATGTCGTTTGCAGTTTTGATTCCGCTTTCCGCAATGAACATAACATCATTCGGCACAAGCGTCCTCAGCCTTTGGCTGTTGCCGATGTCAACAGTGAAATCCTTCAAGTTGCGGTTGTTAACACCGATGATTCTTGCACCTGCCGAAAGTGCGGCTTCAATTTCCTTTTCGTCATGCGCTTCAACAAGTGCCGAAAGTCCAAGCGTGCTGCAAATTTCAATGTAGCGTTTCATTGTGTCACTGTCAAGCAGCGAACAAATCAAAAGCACAGCACTTGCGCCGAGCGTCTTTGCTTCATAAATCATATATTCATCAACTGTGAAGTCTTTTCTCAGGCATGGAATGCTGACATTTTCAGCAATCTCTTTCAGGTATTCGTCGCTGCCCATGAACCATTTTGGCTCTGTCAAAACAGAAATTGCACCTGCGCCTGCTTTTTCATAATCTTTTGCAATTTCAAGATAAGGGAAGTCTTCTGCAATGACGCCCTTTGACGGCGAGGCTTTTTTACACTCGCAGATGAATGTCATTTCCGACTTTCTGAGCGCCTGCTCAAATGGAAAACCTGTTTCACAATTCATGGCAAGCGCCTGCCGTTTGATTTCATCAGGCGAAACAAGCTTTTGCTTTTCGCTGACTCTGATTTTTGCATAATCTGCAATTGTTTCAAGAATATTCATCACTTATTTGATTCCCCTATAAATTCTTCAAGCTTTCTATATGCCTCACCGCTGTCGATCAGCTCTGCCGCAAGCTTGATGCCTTCAGCGATGCTTTCGGCTTTGTCGGCAATATATAAACCTGCGCCTGCATTCATAAGCACAACATTGCGCCTTGCGTCACGAATCTCTCCTTTAAGGATGTCTGTGGTGATTTTTGCGTTTTCTTCGGGGGTACCGCCGACAAGGGCGCTTTTTTCACAGCGTTCAAAGCCAAAATCTTCGGGTTTTATAGTATAAGTCTTGCTGCGTCCGTCCTTGAAATCACAAACGAGTGTTGGTGCGCTCATTGAAATTTCGTCGAGCTTATCCTGACCGTAGACAACCAAGCCTTTTTTAACGCCGAGGCTCATGAGTACCTGAGCGAGCGGCTCAACCAACGATTCATCATAAACACCAAGCAACTGCATTGTTGGTTTTTCAGGGTTCGTCA
>JAMPAE010000224.1 GCA_023667385.1 Ruminococcus sp. | reverse complement strand
AGGAAAAGTCCGATAACGAATGCGATACCTGCCGGAATGAGTGCATAAGTTTTTGTTTTTTTCTCGCCAAGCTTGAGCAAGGCAATGATTCCGCCACCCATGACTGCAACAGCGGCAATGGCTGCACAGATGAACGCAGGCGAAAGCATATTGATGTCTGACGATGCGGGGATGATAACATACTGAAGATAGATAAGTATATACGGGAAGAAAACCTGAACCGCAACTGCAAAGAAGCAGCTTGAAACAAGAGCCAGATAAAGCCTTGAGTTTTCTTTAACCACGCTTGGGCGGAAGCCATAAAACAAATCTGCCCAATAGTTTGAGTTTTCCTTCGGAATTGCTTTTTCAGGGTCTTTGAGTGAAAACAGTCCGATTACACCGCAGCCGATGACGAACAGTCCGAGTGCAAGGAAAAAGATGCTGTAGCTGATGACGCCCGTCTGAGCAAGAGTACCAACGCCGACAACGATTCCCATTGCAACAATCGGCATTGCAGCAAGAACAGTTTCAACTCTGGGGCGGTTTTTCGGTTCTGTCACGTCGGTGATCCACGCATTGAACGCAGAATCGTTGCTGGTTGAGCCCATGAACGTCATGACACTGTCCATTATGATAACAAGCCAAACAGTCACTGAAAGAATTTTGACCTCATCTGAAAGATGAAAAATTGCCGCAACATTGTCCCTTGAAATGAAGCCGAACAATGCAGTGACAACACCCCATGCTATGTATCCGGCGGAAATGAAAACCTTTCGTTTTCTCATTTTGTCGCTGAGCGTGCCCATGATAAACGTTGTGATCACAGCAGTTGCGGCGCTCAAGCCGACCATCATGCTGATTGCGTCCATAACAGGCATGGTGCCGTTGATTGCTGCCTGAGTTGCACCGTTGGAATAAATCGAATTGTAAAGAAACGTGTTGAAATACATATTCTCAACGTTCCATGCAATCTGCCCCATTAGACCAAACAGAACAAGATTAAACCAAAAACGCTTTGATGTTTTTTCGTTTTTCTTCATGTTTTAAAATTTCTCCTTTAATTACCCGATTTTTGCGGGTTAAATTGTTGCCTGCAAAGTGTCAGAGCTTTCAAATTTGGGCTGATTGTTCTCCTTTCTTTCAATCTGCCGGCGCTTAAATTCGCTCTGATGTGAAGCAGGTGTTTTTCACCATTAGATTATAATATATCAGCGTGATAAAAGCAATCAAAATGTACCAAAAGTTTAAGATATATTCACATTTTTTAGACAATTTTATTATGCGGGCAAGGTCTTACAAATTTATTAGACCTTACCCGCATATTGTCATTGGTATTATTCAGTTTTTCCGCCCGTTACCGGCATGATATAGAAGCCGAATTTCAGCTCGTCTTTGAACTTGAGCTTATATTTCGGAAGAACATCGGGGCCGCAACTGTTTGAGCCTGCGCCTGTCATGAAGCCGTCAATGTTGAGCGTGACCTTGTTGTTCGTGCGCAAATCCTCAATGTGGTTTGCTTTGATGAGGGTGATGTTTGCATAAGGCCTTGCGCTGAAAATGAACGGCTTCTTGCGGTATCTTATCATCAGTCCGTCACCGTCACTGTCGGTCATTTTAACATATCGTGTGCCGCCGTGCATTCCATTTTCCTGCGGTTTGATGTAATTCTCCGTCATCGACCAGATGTTGGATTTATAGATACCCATGTGGCTTTGCGCTTTGAAATCGGGCAGATTTTCTGCCTCGCCCAAGCCAAAATATTCTGCGTTTTCAAACGCCGGATCAAGTTCAAGCGTCAGACCAAACTTCGGAAGCTCAAAGCTTTTGACTGTGATGCCGTTTTTGTTCAGCTTCGCAATCACGGTGATTGTGCCGTCAGGGTAAATCCTATATTTCAGCTTGCAGTTAAAATCTTTTTTGCCTGCATTGTCAAGATAGCCGATTGTTTTAATTTCAACATGGTGACCGTCTTTATCATTGACACATTCCGTAACACCTGAACTGATGTATCTGAGTTTATCAAGTCCACGCCTCTTCCATCTCTTGACTTTGTACATATCATTGTCAATCGGTGCTCTGAACACGCTTACGTCGAAACCGTGGCTGTTTTCTGCAAGCACGTGCTTTGAGCCATAGACCAAATCAACAAGTGCACCTGTGCTGCTGTCGAAAACTGCTCTGCCGCTGTCAAAAGCAACGGTGATGCTGTCTTTGCGCTTTGTGAAAGCAACCGCCTTTGAAGCGTCAATTTCAGGGCGTTCAAAAACTTCACTGAGCGTAATCTGCTCTTTGGCAACCAAGCCGCCGTCAGCATTATGATAGATGAAGTTGATGTGATAGTTATGCTCATCATCAGTCATTTTGTGGGCAATGATGAGATTTTTTGTTCCTTTAGGCTCAATGTCAAGCGCAACACTGCCGCTGTCAATTACGGTTCCGTCTTTGAGCAGCTCGAAACTTACCTTATATACATTAGCATTGAGGAAACGGTTGGTGTTGGTGAAAGAATACAAATTCTCACTGATGCGTGAAGCTCTGATTGGGCGATAAACCGCTTTCATTTCAAGTGCGCCTGTGTGCGGCTTTCTGTTTGGATAAAACAAGCCGTCAACGCAGAAGTTGCCGTCGTGATATGCTTCTCCGTGGTCGCCGCCGTATGTATATTTATATTTTGCCTTTTCATCGTGAACGCTGTGGTCAGCCCACTCCCAAATGCAGCCGCCTGTGAGCTGGTCGTTTGCATAAATCAGATTCCAGTATTCCTCAAGCGTGCCGGGGCCAACGCCCATTGCGTGACAATATTCGCAAAGGAAATATGGCTTGCCTTTGTATCTTGAACCAAGTTTGTGATTTGCAATTTTCTCCATAAGCTGCGTGCATTGATACATTTCCGAAATCACATCATACGAGCCACGTGGTGTTCTGATTGCGCCCTCGTAATGAACGGGAATGTCTGTTCTCTGCTTGAGCATTTCATAGCATTTATCATGGTTCTTCCAACCACCGGATTCATTACCCAAACTCCACATTGTAATTGACGGATGGTTCTTGTCACGCTCAAACATTCTGCGTACTCGATCCTCATATCTCGGCAGCCACTTTTTGCTGTTACTGAGAATATTCGGCTTTCCTGTGAACTTCATATTCACGTTAAACTGAGTTCCATGAGTTTCAATGTCAGCTTCATCAATAACGTAAAGTCCGTATTCATCGCAAAGATTGAGGAAAATCGGATCCGGAGGATAGTGTGAAGTTCTGACTGCATTGACGTTATATTCTTTCATCAGCTTTACATCAAGCAGCAAATCCTCCGCGCTCATAACATAGCCGTTGTCCTCGTGAGTGTCATGATGGTTAACACCTTTAAATTTAATCAGTTCATCATTAAAGAAGAACAGTTCTTCTTTAATTTCAACTGTTTTGAAACCGATTCTTTGCCTGATAACCTGCTCTGCCCCGTTTTTATCTGTGAACGTCACAAACAAATCATATAAAACCGGCACTTCGGCGTTCCACTTCTGAACTTCAAGGCTGCCAAACATAAAATTTACATTTTCACAATGGGTGCTAAAACCCTGCAACAG
>JAMPAE010000223.1 GCA_023667385.1 Ruminococcus sp. | reverse complement strand
TCCCCTTTCGTCAAGTTGATCCATGATTCGGGCCGCACGGGCATAACCAATGCGCAGCTTGCGTTGGAACAGGCTTGCAGATGCTGCTTCGCACTCAACTGCAATTTCAAGTGCTCTGTCAAGCATATCATCGCCATCGTCGATGTCATCACCTGCTGCCGCAGTTGATTGCGTTTTCTTATCGGCAACTGCGTTGCGCTCAATTTCATCCATAACATCACTGTCATATTCCGCTTCAACTTCATTTTTGATGAAAGTAACAATTTTTTCAATTTCACCGTCTGAAAGATAAGCGCCCTGGATTCTGACAGGCTTAGATAAGCCAACAGGATTATACAGCATATCACCGTTGCCGAGAAGTTTTTCGGCACCGATTGTATCAAGAATGGTTCGTGAGTCAACCTGAGATGAAACAGAAAGCGAAATTCGACTTGGTATGTTAGCCTTGATTATGCCTGTGATAACATCAACGGATGGGCGCTGAGTTGCAACCACAAGGTGCATACCTGCGGCTCTTGCCTTTTGAGCAAGACGGCAGATTGAATCCTCAACCTCTTTAGGCGATACCATCATCAAATCGTTAAGCTCATCAATGAAAATAACAATCTGCGGCATCAGTTCATGTTCGGGATGAGTGAGAACATATTTATTGAAGCCGCCAATATCACGTACTCCACAAACAGAGAAAGTTTTATAGCGATTTTCCATTTCGGCAACTGCCCAAGCAAGCGAGCCTGCGGCTTTTCTGACATCCGAAATAACGGGTACAAGCAAATGCGGTATACCATTATATACTGAAAATTCAACCTGTTTTGGGTCAATCATAAGGAGTTTAACTTCAGTTGGTTTTGCATTATAGAGAATGCTTGCAATCATACAGTTAAGGCAAACGGATTTACCGGAACCTGTTGTGCCAGCAATGAGTAAGTGAGGCATCTTTGCAAGGTCGGCACACAAAACTGCACCTGAGATGTCCTTGCCCAAAGCAACATTGAGCTTACTTTTTGAATTTTTAAATTCAGAAGCCGAGATAATTTCTCTGAATGTTACAGATGCACGAAGCTGATTCGGAACCTCGATGCCAACCGCCGATTTATTCGGAATAGGTGCTTCGATACGAACACCTGTTGATGCAAGGTTGAGCGCAATGTCATCGGCAAGGTTGGTAATTTTGCTGATTTTCACACCGGGAGCCGGCTGAAGTTCATATCTTGTGACAGACGGACCTCTGCTAACACCGATAAGTGTTGTTTCAACACCGAAACTTTTGAGTGTATCAACCAACTTTTTTGCCGTTGTTTTCATTTCAAGTGCATAATCACCCTCACGGCTGAAATCAGGTTCAGCAAGGCAATCAATTGGTGGAAAAGCGTATTCCTTTTTAATTGGTTTCTCTTCTTTATATTTCTCCACTTCGTTCTTGTTCTTCTCAGCGTTTGCATTAGCATAGCTGATTGCAGCCTCAACAAGATCTTTTGCGTCATCAGGCAAGTCTGCTTCAACTTCTTCATAACCATCCGGAATATCATCTGCATGACTGATTTCATCAACAACATTTTCATATGCATTATCGGAAATGCTTATAATATCGTTAATCTCCACTTCATCGGTGATAACCTCCGGCTGCTGAAACGGATGACCTTCTTCGGAAGATTCAATGATGCCATATGCAGTTTTATCGTTCGTTCTGTCTATATTTTTAGTAGTAGACGGATATTTTGTGAAAAGTCGTTCTTGCGGAACATAAGTACGGGGAGCACGCTTAACCGTTTTTGCAGCCCTATCATGAAAATTTGTTTCGATTTCGGAGGTTGAAAAATTGAAATCGTCATTTTCAGCCTGTATCTGTCGACGTCTTTCTTCTTCAAGCTCAGCCCTACGCTCAGCGTTTTGCTGACGTTTGATTTTGCGTTCTTCTTTAAGTTCACTGTGCTTTGCTTTCAAATTTGCTGCACCGATGTCAAATTTATCTTTGCCGTCATTAATTGCCACTGAGACATGATTGCCAACTGCGCTAAAACTGATGTCACAAAACAGAATCAAGCTGAGTATTAAAATAATTGCAAGCACCACAAAAGCTGCAGCTTTGCCAAGTAAGTGCATTAATCCGCCACCGATGAACGCACCAATTACACCACCTGTGGGAGATATTCCATTGAAGCTTATGTTCCAACCAATATCGGCAGCATTTTTGAGTTGATCCAGCCATTCCCTACTGCCCCCAAAAACAATTGAGTTTTGGAAAAGATGAATGAGCGATGAGAAAACTGCGGACAGCATAACTCCTGAACACGTCACCAGCACAAAATTACGCTTAAAGCTGTTGAGTGCAGAGCGGATGCCGAGCACCAAAAGACAAAATGTCATCACGAAAAAACCTAAGCCGAAAAATCCAAAGAAAGCGCCCCTGATTCTTGCCCACAAATTATATCCTTTTATAACGGATATAAAGAAAAACATAAAGAATAGAGCAAGATATACCAACATGATTGCGATGCGGTATCTGTCAAAAAAAGGAAGCTTTGGCTGTTTACTCTTTGATTTTCCATTTCCTTTGGTGTTTGTTTTCTTCGTACCTTTTGCAGAACTACTGCTTTTTTTGGTAGTTTTTCCTTTCCCGGTTGTTTTTTTATTCGTTGCCATTAATATTGCCAATGCATCACGGCTTCACTCCGTGATGCCCCTTTCTATATGTCGTAAATCAAATGAAAAATGAGGAAGCCGTCATAAAAATTCCCAAAACAATTGAATATACTGCGAAGAAAGAAAAAGTCTTTCTGATGTTAGCTTTACTTATAAGCGGGAACATAACAGCACAGCCGATTACGGCAAAAGCTGCACATATCAAAACCGCAATGTAGTCGATGGTTACACCACGAACAATATATGAAATAAGCCTTGCCGCATTGATGATCAGCGATGACGGCGCAACATATAAATAAAGCTCACGCATGATGACATTTTCGTCAATGTTACTCACAATGAGGCTTGTTGCTCCGTTGGCGATGTGTGAAAAACCCGGTAAGAAGTTTGCCGGAAGCTGATATAGTGTTAGCCTTACCACATCAGTTTTGCCGGTGGTGCGATGCTTCTTTTCTTTTTTTTGCTTTGCAAACCAAATCGCAACAATAAGGATGAAACCACTTGCAAAACAACAAAATGAGCTTGCGAGAATGCTGCCGCCGTCAAGATTAGAATTGTAAACATCAAAAAGTAACTTTCCTTTTGAATATGGTACAAACATGATTACAGCCCCAACGAGTGAGATAAAAGTGTTAATAATCATGCTTTTGTAAGCCTTGCCTTTTTGCGTTTTAGCTTTTTGGGTAAGTGATTTTGCAGCACGTGCATAAATCTTCCTTACATATAAAATCATCACGATTGAAGCGATAACCGATACGATACTGAAATAAAAGCCAATTGAATTTTCGTCAGTTGAAAAGCCTGTTACATAATTCAAAAATGAAAAATGTGCTGACGATGAAACTGGAAGCGGCGCAAAAATTCCGCCGATGAAAGATGCAATTGCAATTTTTATATATTCAATCATTATATGCCTCCGTTAACTGATTTCTTATAAAGGAAC
>JAMPAE010000222.1 GCA_023667385.1 Ruminococcus sp. | reverse complement strand
TGGTGGGAACAACAGGGCTCGAACCTGTGACCCTCTGCTTGTAAGGCAGATGCTCTCCCAGCTGAGCTATGCTCCCACATCGACTGCCTCTCGCAGCGACTTAGAAAGTATATCAAAAATTAATCTGATTGTCAATGGTTTTTTTGATTTTTTTCAAAAAATTTCCGAAATTTTATCTGAACACCCAGGAAGATGTAACAGGAAAATATTCGGTTATGATTTGCATAATTTTTATCAGCAATTTAATCAAAATTTTCAGCTCATCAATTCTCATCTGAATATTATCCATATGTACACCTCCCAACATAATGCTATTATATTATACCATCATGCCGAACTTGTCAATAAAAAATAAACAAAATGTTAACTATAAAGGCAGTTTGTGCATTATTATGCATTTTTATGCAATATCAGCAAATTCAAACGCACTTTACAGCATACTTTAAAGTATCTTTATGCAATCCTCTTATTTCTCTTTGCCTGCTGCATTGATGGCGGCAACAATCGCAGGATAAAGCAAACCCGAAATCACCCAGACTATCCAACTGATTTCCCAGTTATTCTTTGTGAAGCTTACGGCTAAATATGTTGCCGTGACTGCAAGCCAATATATACTTGTGAAAGCGTCAACAATTGGTTGTTGCTTCTTCCTTTTCTTTTCAAAATCTCCCTCTTGCAGCAGCCTTTCAAAACTTCGTTGAATTGTTGAACTGCGCACAAAAAATGTCACACCTATTCCGATGACAGCAATCATAACCGACACCATACATATCATGAGTAAATCGTTTTCCTCGTTGATAATTATACCTCCGAAAAGCGGCAAAATTGACACAATGCACAGGAAAACGCCGATTACATTGCTTTTTGTGTATGTATCCTTGTAGCCGGCCTTACGCTCCTCAACCATTCCACGAACACCATATTCGGTTTCAAAAACCCCTTTTTCAAGATATTTAAACGATGCAATTTTACTTCCGCAGAAAACAAAAATTGCAGCCGCAATCGCAACCAAGATAATCCATACACTCACGCCGATTCCGGCTGCTGTGTTTTCAGCAAGGTTGAAATCCGGGCTTTCACTTAACGCCGCCAAAATCAACAAACAAATCGGCGACAGGATATACAAAAAAACACCGTTTGCAATTAACTTTGACGTTTGCTCTTTTGCGGAAAGATAAGCATTGGCATCCTCCATGCTGACCTTTCTGATTGAGGTTGCCTCCTCCTCAACCGGCTTAATTTCGTCAATGCCGTCAATTTCGTCTTTGAGCAAGTAATCCGTGCTGACGCCAAACAACCTTGAAAGGTGAATCATTTTTTCAAGGTCGGGCACTGATTGCGCACCCTCCCATTTTGACACCGACTGCCTTGAAACGTTCATCTGCTCTGCAAGTTCTTCCTGCGACCAGCCCGCCTTTTTGCGAAGCTGAATTAATTTGTCTGCAAAAATCATAATAATTCTCCTGACTTTCTTTTTTGTAAGGCAAATATAGCACCTTTTTCGGTTGCATACCACCAACTGATACCTATCAATTATGTCAACCCGAAGTTGCACGGCGACATATTGTTGCCATCTGTCGGTTATTATTTGATTTTTACGCTCGCAACTGACGAATAGGCACTGTATATGTTGGTCTTGCCGACTGTCTTGTATGCTCTGATTTTGAAATAATATGTTTTGCCTTTGGAAAGTCCGCTTTTCGTATATTTCAGCGTTGCTGCCTTTTTGATGGTTGCAATCTGCTTGTATGTTCCGTTTTTGCTTGTGGACATATAAATGACGTAACCGTCCGCACCGCTGATTTTGTTCCAGCTCAATGATGCCTTGCCTTTGCCTGCCGATGCTTTCAACTTTGGTGCGGTCGGCTGTGTTGATGTGCTGATTTCCTTATATGAGCTGCTAAAGTAGGTTGTCTTACCGGATTTACCGTATGCTTTGACAGCAAATTTATAAGCTGTTCCCGCCTTGAGACCGCTCACCGTGTAGTTGGTTTTAGTGGTATCACACAGCTTAACATACTTCTTGTTTTTCGTGTCATATTTATAGACTCTGTATCCGGAAGCACCCGAAACTTTCGCCCACGTCAGTTTAACCGTGGTGGTTGTTCCGGTAACGGAAAGCGCATTAGTCTTGCCGGGAAGAATTTTAAAAGTCAACGTTTTTGTGCCGCTGTAGTTGCCTTTGAAAGTGACTTTCACTGAATAAATGCCGATCGCCTTCCTGCCGCTTTCATATTTGACGGTGTAATCAATGCTGCGCTGAAGCACCTTGCCGTTAGAATCTTTAACAATAGCCTCAGGTGTTTTCGCCTTGTTGTCATATACATATGACGTTGCTGCCAATTTAACAGATGCAATTTTGGCTATTACCGTTGATTTGACATCCTGCTTACAAACAGAACAAACGGATGCAATCTTGCCGTTTTTGCTTGTTGTGGCAGCAGTCTTACTTTGCTTGAGGTTGTGACCTTTAGCTTTGATTACGGTTTGCTTCTTCAACACTGCCTTGCAGGTTTTGCAGTGGCTGCCCTCTGTTTTGCCGTTGGCTGTGCAGGTGACTGCAACCGCTTTATCAATAATAATATCATGCCCTTTGGCAGGAAGCTTTTCCGCTTTAAGCGTTGCTCCGCAAACAGTGCAGTCAGCATGGCGATACCCATCAGTAACACAATCAGCAGCTTTGTCGGTTATCCATTTTGATTGAGTATGACCCTGAGCAGGGATTTCAGCGTATTCAATGAAGTCACAGCGTTTACACTTTCGGCTTTTCTTGCCGTTTACAGTGCAAGTTGCCTTCTTTTCAGTGCTCCACCCGCTCATCTCATGTCCAACTTTTGCGGCAGTAACAACTGAATAAGTCTCATTGCAATCCGAACAGGTGTAAACATCAACTCCGTCAGATGTGCATGACGGCAAAATGCGAATCATATCATACTTATGACCTGCGGGAACAAGCTCACTTACATGAATAGTTTCCCCACACACCAAACAAAATGTGTACTTGTGACCGTAAGTTGCACAACCGGGCTCAACATCCGTAATCCATTCGGATTCAACATGACCTTTGGGTACGTAATCATTCCTTTCAGTCACCTCACATCGGGAGCACTTGAAAATATCATATCCTGATGCATCACATATTGGCTCAACACGCTCAATCAACAGACTCATATCATGACCGAGCGATTCCAATCGTGTAATATAATAATCACCGCATTTTGTGCAAGTGTATATGACGCTCCCATCCATCGTACAAGACGGCTCATATCGTTGAATCATATAATCGTGTTCACAGGAATCAGCCGCAGTAAAAACAAAAAAGCTTTCAACATCAGCACTGATGGCATGAGTTGAAAGCTTACAATTAACAAGGCACGTAAGCAAAATGAACATAGCAAAACTGCTGACAATTATTTTTGCACCGTGTCCATATTTTTTCTTCATCATTTTCACCTGATTTTCATCCAAACTTATATATAAATTACCATAAAATGGAATAAAAATCAACAAAAAAATAAACTCGCCGTTAAGACGAGTTTATTATGTACCTTCAAAACTGAACAAAGGAAGAAATATGAGGGGAAGTAGAACCAAAAG
>JAMPAE010000221.1 GCA_023667385.1 Ruminococcus sp. | reverse complement strand
TGCTGACGTTCGGTGCTGAGGTTGATTTTTGGAATTTCAGGCTGCCGAGAACATCTTCGAGAATCTCTTTTTTCAATGCTGCAATCTTTGTGTCAATCATCTGAGTAAACACATTATTAAGCGTTGTTGAAAGCGTCTGCAACGCAGTTTGCACGCCGCCCGGTCCGATAACACCGCCCGAACGCACAACGCTGATTTCATCGCTGACAGCGGGCTTCACAAATTTGTGATGTGCAAGAAAAGCACCTGCAAACAAAGCAGGAAGAACAGTCATAGGCTTTGAATCAATCTCATCAATTCTGAAACCCTGTCTTTCCATTGTTTTGACGCTCTTTCTTGTGAACTCAAGGAGATACTCCTTTCCGTCCGAGCCTTTAAATTTAATAGTCTTTGCCATAATTATTCATCTTCCTTTCAAGTTAAGCTGCTTGCGCTTGTTGTGTCTTCTTCAACAGGTGTTGACGGAGCAATTGAAACCGTCATGCCCACAACTTCGTTTACACCGCCGCCTGAAATAAACGCCGAAATTTCACCATCAAACTTAAATTTGCCCTGCGAGCCTGTTGGTGTAACGTTTTTGCCCTTACCTGTACCGCCGAGCCATGTTTGCCCAATAGCGCAAGCCTGTGTCAACTTCCTGCGCCTTTGTTCGGCTTGCAATCACGCTTTCGGCGAACCTCGCCTGCTTTCGCTGAACCTCATGCAGATAAACATATTTTGTGACAGGGTCATATTCTTCAAGAAAATCAAGCAGCCAATCACGGTCAAGCTGTTTCAGTTTTAAACCATTTGCATGAACAGCTCATATTCCTTTGAACGCTTGCCGCTTTCACGGAAAATCATGTGCTCTCTGATGTCGGGTGCTTTGTCAAAAATGCGTTGTTCTTTTGACTTATTTGTTGGTGCGGCTTTGGTTGTGAGGTTTATTCTGATGTTCTTCGCCCTGAGTGCATTATTAACTTCGTCTTTATATCCCTCAGTTGATTTCGTTGCTTCAATCTGCATTGCCGCAACGTTATGTTTATCCACTGCATTGACAATCAGCGGAATGGTTATCCTCTTGTCACCGTTGTCAAAAACAACGTCATGCACATATATGTCCTCGCCGTATTGAAAACAAACAGGAGAAGCCACAAAGTCACCGCCGCCGTAGGCAGGGTCAACAGGCATGAATATTCTGTCGGGAGCAACACCCGGAAGTTCACCGTTGTAATATCTGAAATCGTCAGGTGAAAACAATGCACCGTCACGCTCAATCGGTTCGCCCATATACTGAGCAAGCCATGACGCCATGTCGTTGTTACGCTCAAACGATGCTCTGCGTTGGTGATAATACTCCGTGCTGAAGCCCACACCGCAGTCATAGTCAAAGTTACTTTCATCGTTTTCGTTGAGTGCAGGCAGGTTGATGATTTTAAATCGTCTGCCCTTGAAACGCTCATCATTAAGCAACAAATCCATTCTGACACCTGCGGGGTCAATCATGCTCCAACGAGTACCGCACCAAAGGATTTTTGCGCCCTCTTTCGCTCTGGGCAAAAAGTTATTGTCAACCTTGCTCCAAGCCGCAATCAATCGGTCTTTGTTGAGTGCTTCTTCAATGCCGCCGATAAGGTCATCGGAAATTTCAAAGCCGTTGCAGTCACAAGCACCGTTCAATGTACCGTAAAGCGAGCGACAAGTCAGTGACGGATAACGCTTTTTGCGGTCAAGGTTAATCGTTTCATCTTTTGAGTTGGTTGCAACAATTTTTGCGTTCGGAAACACATCATGCCAAAGATAAGTCACAGGGTCGTTGATAATCTCCAACACACCGTTATAGAATGCACTTGTAATTATGTCTGAATAAGCGGAATAAAGATTAGACCTTTCGCTGTCACGACCGAGAAGCCATGTCATGAAGAACAAAAGAATGCTGGTCTTCCCCACTCTCGGCGGCATTGAGATAAACAGCTCATCAAGTTTATCATCTGCCAAATCCTGCAAAGCATCCGCAACCTGCTTCATAATTCTTCTTCTCGGCTGATAAAAACGCTCATTAGGCTTACGGTTGATTTCAAGGTAAAGCAGGTAGCTGTCAAAGTTATGCGGTGCGTCAAACAACAAGGTTTTCTTATATAACTCAAAAAATCCGCTGATGTTTCCGCTGCCTTTCATATTTCGGGCAACCAATGTCCTCAGCTTCACATTTTCATCATGTGCAAGCGTGAAATCGGTTTTTTCAATGTTTCGGCAAAGTGCGAACAAGTCCTCATATGGCTCAATATCATAAGGAGTCTTTTTTATTTTTTGCCGAATTTTTTCAAGTAAGATTTTGTCAGTCATAAAAAAATACCTCCGTTAACAAAAAAAGAGCCAAGAAACAGATCACTCTGTCCTTAGCTCCGATTAGCTGTCTCCCTCTCCCCGATTGGAGAGGTCTGTTTAATTTTTAAACCGCTCGATTTCGACACCTTTAACTATATCACGTTTTTATTCGTTTGTCTATATTTCTGATTGCGGCTGTTCGGTTTATCAGGCACGGTCATTTCAATCAAGCCCCGGTTTAATGCGGGAAGCAGATAGTTTTTTCTGAAGCTCGGCTTGTGTGACAAATTCAAGCGTTTCATGATTTCATTTGCCGAAAGTGTTTCCTGCCCGATGCATTCAAGCAACAATTTAACTTGGTCGCTGACTTGGTCGGTAACTTGGTCGGTATAGGTAAAATTCTTCAGACTGTCAAAAATGATTCTGAGCATAACCTCAATAAATTTTGTGCTGTCGGCGGTCTTGTCCGATGCATTCAAGGCGTCATAATATTCCTGCTGCCGCTCTTTAATCAGTTCCTCTGTCGGCAGCCAAAAAAAGATTTCATGCCAGTTACCAAGCAAAAGAGTATGCCACATTCTTCCCATTCTTCCGTTTCCGTCTGAAAAAGGATGAATAAATTCAAATTCATAATGAAACACCGCACTTTTGATGAGCGGATGGGTTTCACAGCTTTTATACCAATCAAAAAGCCCTGAAATCAATTCAGGAACAAACTGAGCAGGCGGTGCAACGTGTATAACGTTCTCCCCGTCAAACACTCCGACCGAGCCGTTGCGAAATCTTCCGTTTTCTTTAATCAGCCCCTGCGTCATCAAGCGGTGAGCTTTCAACAAATCGTCAACATTCATCGGGTCAAGCTGAAACATTAAATTATATGAATCGGCTGCGTTTTTAACCTCTTTAATTTCCATCGGATTTCCCAAAATCCTTTTTCCGTCCAATATCGCCGTCACTTGTTCCAATGAAAGTGTGTTGTTTTCAATTGCCAAAGAAGAATGTATTGTTCTGATTCTGTTTTCTTTTCTCAGCTTCGGATTTATTTTCAACGGCTTAACAGCATTTATTTCCCCAATTTTGGTGCTGATTCCAACAATCAAATTCAAAACCTTCGGTGTTATGCTGAAAATCGGTTCGTTTTCCATGCTCATATTATCTCCAATTATTTCTGTTCATTTTTCAATATCGGTTCGTGCTGACCTTTTACCCAAGTGCCGTCTTTGCCGTATTGATTAGAAAAATAATGTGCTCCATATGTTTTTCTAAATTCATTGATAACATCGTATGTTCTTATA
>JAMPAE010000220.1 GCA_023667385.1 Ruminococcus sp. | reverse complement strand
CATTTCGGGCTGGATATTCAGCGTATTTTTAATCATTAAAATTAAAGAAAATATCATTGTAGTTGCACCAACTACTGCGGTTCCTATTAAGACAGGTTTTGAAGTTGCTTTAAAGGTGTTGCCTGCGCCGTCGTTTTCTTCAAGATATTTTTTAACATAACCGTAAGCAGTTTTATCAGCAACGGTTGCCATTGTGCCCGCTTTGAAAACGTGCGATGAACCAAACAAGTCCTCGGTGTATTTATGCGCCCTTGACTGATAGTCACCTGAAAAGTTAAGGTCAATATCAGGGCTTTTATCGCCCTTGAAACCGAGGAAGGTTTCAAACGGTATGTCATGACCGTCACGTTCCATGTTTGTTCCGCATTCGGGGCAGGCTTTAACCGGCAAGTCATAGCCTGAGCCGACGGAGCCGTCAAGGAAAAATTCACTGTGCTTGCAGTTTGGGCATCTATAGTGCGGCGCAAGCGGGTTAACTTCAGATATACCCGACGCATTTGCAACATAAGATGAACCGACAGATCCTCTTGAACCAACATGATAGCCGTGATCTTCGGAGTTTTTAACCAGCTTTTGCGCAATCATATAAAGAACGCCGAAACCATGCTTGATGATTGAGTCAAGCTCCCTTGTAAGCCTTGAAGCAACATATTCGGGAACAGGGTCTCCGTAAAGGCGCTTTGTGCGCTCCCAGCAAAGCGATTTTAACTCATCATCTGCACCGTCAATGCTCGGCGGATAGTTACCGCTCGGAATAGGAATGATTTTTTCAACCATGTCCGCAATTATGTTTGGGTTGGTGACAACCACCTCTTTTGCGGTATCTTCACCAAGATAGGCAAATTCAGCGAGCATATCGTTGGTGTTTCTGAAAAACAGCGGGGCTTGCTTGTCCGCATCAGGGAAGCCCTGACCTGCCATGAGGATTGCACGAAAAGCTGAGTCACCCGGATCCATAAAGTGAACGTCACAGGTTGCAACAACCAGTTTGCCAAGTTTATCGGCAATATGTATAACCTTTCGGTTGAAGTTTTGAATATCCTCAAACGACGTAACCTGAGGGTATTTTTCGCTTCTGATCATGTATTCATTGTTGCCGCAGGGCTGAATCTCCAGATAATCATAAAACGAGGCAATTTCCAAAATACGCTCATCGCTTTCGCCGGCAACAATTGCCCTATAGAGCTCACCAGCCTCACACGCACTGCCGATAATCAGACCTTCACGGTGCTTGATAAGCTCACTTTTAGGGATAATCGGGCGGCGATAGAAATACTGTAGGTTGGAAAGTGAAATTAATTTATAAAGATTTTTAAGTCCGGTGTTGTTTCTTGCAAGGATTATTTGATGGAAGTACTTCGCTTTTTTAACCTTGCGCCATTCGTCAAAGGATTGATTTGTGTCATCAATGAAATAAGCTTCCATGCCATAGATGATTTTAATTTTATCCCCTGCCGCCATTGTTGCTTCCGGAAAAGCCTGCACAACACCGTGATCGGTGATTGCAATTGCCTTGTGACCCCAATCAATGGCACGCTTAACAAGAAACTTTGCATCTGTCATACCGTCCATCATTGACATCTTTGTGTGCAAATGAAGCTCAACACGTTTTTCTTCAGCGTCATCCTTCGGCTTGATTTTTTCAACAAGCGAAATCGCTTTCGGGGAGATGACAGTTTCACCGGAATACTTATCAAATGTGAGGTCACCTCTGATAAGCACAGTCACACCATCTTTGATTTTGTCCATCACCTGACCGCAATGCTCTTTGCGCTCAAAAATTTTGCAGGTGTATGAATATGTATTATCAGTGATGTTAAAAGTGATGATGCAGCTTCTGCCGTCCCTGGTCTCTCTGCTGTCAAACGAAAAAACATCGCCCCAAACAACGCAACTACCATCCTCGGGTGAAACTTCGGCAATCGGCTTTGGCAATTTTGTGATTTTGCTGCCGTAAATCGGCTTTGCCGTGTCAAAATAAATCGGCAGACCCTCAATCACCTTGTGCTCTTTCGGTTTTGAGGCAGGCTCTGATTTTTGAATGCTTGCAACAACACTTGGCGGAATTTCTTTTTCCGCCTGCTTAATCATTGAAACAACGGCTTCGCTTTCAATTGTCATTTCCTCGCCGATAAATTCAACCTCAATCGCCCTTGAAAAGCGCTTTTTGATGAGGTTAACAATGAAAGTATCACAGCCGCAGCTTTTGAGAACATCTGCGCCGCCGTGGGAAAGGTTAATTGTCAGCTTTCTGCCGTCAAAATTTGCCGAGCTGCCTTTAAAAAAGCCGTTGCTTGCGGCAACCGACGCATTAACACAGCGCACAATAGTTTCAAAATATGCCTGAGAAAAACATTCAGGCGGCATTTTCGGGTTAATCACAGCACGGTCAAGCCTGAGCTTTGCAGCCATTTCGGCTTCTGCCTTATCAATCACATCTGAACAAATCATCGTTTCAAAAAACAAATCAAGTTGCATCAGCCGTTTTTCTTTATATATTTTTATGTTTTCAACAAAGCAGCCGGAAAACGCTTCGTTGAGCGCACCGCTGTCAAAAAGTTCGCCGAAAAGCGAAACAAAACTACAATTCATTTCTTTCTCCGTATATATTAAACATCAAATTTATTTCATCAGTTCAATTTCCTTGAACAGCTCATCAACAATTTTCGATTCATCAACCTTGCGAAGAATTTCGCCGTGCTTAAAAATCAAGCCGCAGCCATCGCCGCCTGCAATCCCGATGTCGGCTTCTCTGGCTTCTCCGGGTCCGTTGACTGCGCAGCCCATGACAGCAACCTTAATCGGCAGGTTAACATCACGAAGCCTTTCTTCAACCTCATTTGCAAGCGAAATCAAATTAATTTTTGTTCTGCCGCAGGTTGGGCAAGATACCAAAACGGGGCTGTTTTTCTTCAAGCCGATTGCCTTGAGAATGTCGAAGCCTGCATAAACCTCGCTCACAGGATCAGCAGTGAGAGAAACTCTGATGGTATCGCCGATACCCTTTGTAAGCAGCGAGCCGATTCCGACTGCCGACTTGATCAAGCCCATGCGCTGAGTACCTGATTCGGTAACGCCCAGATGAAGCGGATAATCGCACATTTTTGCAACCGTTTCATAAGCGGCAATCATGTTATGTACATCTGACGATTTAATCGAAATGACAATATCGTCAAAATCATATTTTTCCAAAAGTCTGACGTGATACATGGCACTTTCTGCCATTGCCATCGGTGTCGGAGCACCGTATTTTGCAAGAATCTCTTTTTCAACAGAGCCTGAATTAACACCGATTCTGATTGGTATGCCGTGAGCCTTACACTTTTCAGCAACAGCTTTCACGTTTTCATCGGCGCCGATGTTGCCTGGATTTATGCGGATTTTGTCAACACCTGCATCAACACACTCAAGCGCAATTTTGTGATTAAAATGAATGTCTGCAACAACCGGCACGCTCAGCGCATTTTTCAGCGCATAAACCGTTTTAACCGCTTCGCTGTCCGGCACGGCAACTCTGATAATCTGACATCCTGCCTTTTCAAGCGCAAGAGCCTGACGAACGTTGCCGTCAACGTCATGAGCAGGAACATTCAGCATTGACTGAAC
>JAMPAE010000021.1 GCA_023667385.1 Ruminococcus sp. | reverse complement strand
TTTTGGTTGTTTGCCCGCTCTTTATCATCTGCTGTATCGTTTCAGGCATTTGTGCCGAGACATCCCAGTCACTCCAGTCGGAGTATTTTTCGTAGCTAAATAATCTTCTGTAATCGGTATAATTGCATTTGAAGATTTCGTTTTTGTACCACCACTTGGAACAACCATAATTCGTAACTTCATACGCATAACAGTTTGCTGTAAAACTCATAGAACTATAGTTCTGAGTTACTGCATGAAACGTGTTATAAGTGCCAGTATTCGCAGATTCTACAGTATGATTAAGGTCACCATCGTGTTTATTTTGACACCAATGCCAACATAAATAAGAACCTGTCGAATATATGGACACATCTCTTTTATCAGTTGTTGTTTGATATGATGAATATGGCTGTCTATTATAACTACTTATAGTACCATTACCCCAATCGGGATTATTTCCTGCACTGCCGCCTTTAAATTCATAAACAAAATCAAATGCACCTGAACCCGACTGAATCCATTGACCTCCTGTCTGTGTCCACCCTGCTTCACCGGCATTATAAGATGTTTTAGTGTCTCTCTGTCTCCAACGATAAGCCGTTCTGGTTCTCTGGTCGTTCTTGTTCTTTACCTTATGAGATACCGGCGACCAATCAGACCATGAATTTGTGCTTGCTTTATAGTCATAAGGCTCCATGTCACAACGTTTGCACTCACCGTGGAGTTTAGCATCGTTATAGCAATCTGCCATAACCAGTGTTTCACTTAAATCGTGACCGAGTGCATCCTTGAGCAAAGCTCCGCAAACTGTGCAAAGCTGAGGTGTAAGGCAAGTCGGTGCCGCTCCGGGAGTATGTCCGACAGGGGCAATTGACTTTGTTTCTTCATATCCGCAGCGTTGACAGATACGCTTTGAAACTCCCTCTATTACGCAGGTCGGTTTAGCAGCAACAAACCAATCGCCGAAAACATGGTCAACCGGAGGAGAGGTTACATGAGCGCTGTAGCGGAAATTACCGAGGTTTGTCCAGCCCCATACACCTTTGTAGTGTCCGTAACCCCAAGTGTAACCCTGATTGCTTCTTGTTTGATAAACGTGGAGATAATCTCCTCCGTGCACTGTTTTGAGCAGTGTTGCACCTGTTGATGCGTCGGCTCTGAACGGCGAATCATTGTTTGCGATGTAGACATCAAAGTTTCTCGGATTCTGAGCAACGCAGGTTGCGCCGTTCATTTTGACAAGATAGATTCTCCAACCTTCATAGCCGAGAGTCCAGTTTTTGTTTCTTTTGTTTGTGTAGCTTCCGTCAGGTTCTCTTGTTGAGTGATATGCAATTTCCGGAACACCGTTTTCAACGTCGATAACAATTGCACTGTGGTGCATTCTGCCGTCGCTTGTTGTTTTCCAGAAAATCAGGTCACCAACACTGACCTGGCTTGCACTTGGATTGTTGATGGATATACCACCCTGCGATACAACATAATTGTATAGCTGATGTGCTCTGATCCATGAACCGTCGGTTGGCGTACCGTAATGTGCATAATATCCTGCGTAGTTCCACAGGTTTTCCATGTCCATGCCGCCCATGTAAATGCACTGCGACACAAAGTTTGCACAGTCACCGCCGTTGTCATAGTAGCCCTGACCTTCAAGGATTGACCATGAATCATGAAGGTGGTCAATTGCCCACTGGGCAGCAACGTAGTTACTGTAGCCTGACAAGCCTGCTGCTTCCGCCTTTGTTGAGAACAATTTCGGCATTTCTATGCCGACAAAGCCCTCCAGCGGTGCGGCTGTGACCAGCATCAATGCCACCAGCAAGCCTGCAAAAATTCTTTTGACTGTTTTTTTCATATTCTTGTCCTTTCTCTGTCTGAATTTTCCGAAATGTAATTTCGACCGCTATATGTTATCATAACAAAAAATAAAATTCAATAGTTTTGTATCGAACGGTAGGTAAAATGGAACCAACTGTAATTTGCGGCAAAAAATCATCCTGTTTTTTTCAAAGCAAACATAATAGGCGGTATAGTCAAATGCCATACCGCCCATTATCTTAATGCTTCAGTTTTTTATGATCCCGCTTGATACTTTTGCATTGTGATTTTTTATAATCTTTATTCTAATATCCGCAGTAAAAATGTTATTCTCACAGCTCATTGACATTGCTCCTCCGTACTTTTTAACTGCACGTTCCACATTTTTCAATCCAATACCATGATTTCGCTTATCTTTTTTGGTCGTTTTAAGCTTCGGGTTTTCATCGCTGACTGTTGAGTTGGATACACTTAGTATCAGAAAACCATTTACTATGGTTGATTCAATTTCAATTTTTTTCTCACCTGTGACTTTCTCACAAGCTTCAATTGCATTATCAACCAAATTAGCAAGAATGGTGCACAAATCTTCATTCTCAATTCCGTCAGCAGGAACCAAGCCTCTGAATGTGATGTGCGTGTCATTTTTAGCGGCTAATACAGATTTGTTGTTCAATATAGCATCGGCAATGAAATTGCCTGTTCTGATATTGTTCATAACACCATTTATGCTGTTGTTAATGGAATCCAAATATTCTCTTGCTTCATTGACTCTTCCGCTTTCCAAATATGCATTTACGACAATCATATGATTTTTATAATCATGCCTAAAACGCCTTAATTCCTCATCATTAATTGCTATCTTTTCTCCAAAGTTCTTCTGTATTTCCATTTGAGCAAGTATATTATTTTGCTGATGTGCCATGTAAAAAATCTTAAAAATCAGATATAGCACACACATAACAACAGCAATTGATGAAAAAACATATAAGGCATTATACCATGCAGAGGATATGCCAAATTCTTTATAATAGCACGTCAGTTCAAACAACAAAATTGTAACATAAACCCGATTGGGAATTTCTTCAAAAATCTTCGGCAAAAAATTAACCTGCGATTTTTGTGTTGTATACTTTATAAATATGCAAATAAATGTAAATATCGCCACATTAAATAAGCACTCAATGCAAAGAATATCACCGACATAAGGCACGATAAAAGAATAAAACATATCTATCGTAAAAATGCAAATAAACACCAACCAAATGTTTTTGGAAAGTTTTTTGCTTTCAGTCAGCAACTGTAACGCAATAATATATATTATGTTTGAAGCGAAATCCATCACCGCTTTGTAATCTTCCGTATGATCCACAAGATAAAGCGCACCGAAAAATGCATTAATCATAATTGCAGCAGCGATAAGCAGAACCTTTGATTTTTTGATTTGCGGCTTATTCAGGAAAATAAAGTGCATAATCATAAGTAAACATATTACAGCAGATATGTCTTTAACAATATATGCAATTGCTGTGAATATGCTTATCATAATTACACCTTCTTATTTTACAAAGTATTTCAAATAGTCCGTATATGATTTATTGAATTTTGAAGCATTTCTTCTGCTGATTTCAGCTTTTTCTCCATTATCAAAAACAACAACTTTATTGTTTATTTCAGAAATATGTTTCATGTTTATGAAAAAGCGTCTGTGAGTTCTGAAAAAACATTGAGATTCCAACTTCTCTATATCTGCATTATATTCTGATATTGATTTAGTTGACTTATATGTTAAATTATCAGTCAATCTGACTATAGTATATCTGCCGTCTGATTCAATGTATATTACATCGGCTAAACTAACCACATGATTTTCTCTTGCATTTGACACAATAATATACTTATCTTTTTCATAAACACGAATAAAATCAATTAACGCTTTTCGAATCACACTTTCATTGATTGGTTTAAGTATGTATCGAAATGTTCCCACCTCAAAGCTTTCATATACATAATCTTCATAACACGTGACAAATATTATCGTTGTGTTTATGTCTTTATCTCTCAATTCCTTTGCCAAGGTTAATCCGTTACAATCAGGAAGCTCACAATCAAGAAATAACAAGTCATATTTTTCAGACTGTTTTCTGAAATCATCTCCGTTAATAAATGTATCAATATTAAAACTGAACGGGGTTTCTTCCATAAAATTGCGTATATATTGTTCGAGTATATCAACAATATATTTTTCGTCTTCGCAAACAGCAATTTTCATTAAATATATTCTCCTCCCTGCTACCTCCAAATAAAATGACATTATCTTATTAAGTATATCATTTTTTATCTTTTTTTCAACAATTGTGTAATAATCGGTAACCAAAGTGGAACTAACGGTCGTGTTATTTTTAAAATCAAATTAAAAATTATTGATAAATCGTTCAGTTTATATTATAATTAATTATACTTGTTTTAAGCGGGGGATGTCAAATGAATATGAAAAAATCAATTTCTTTAATCATCACTTTATTAGGTTTAATCTGTGTTCTTTCGTTGTCATTCATTGCAAGCGCAGAAGAAGACGGCATTTTCACCTATACTGTTACAGACGGAAAAGCAACAATAACAAAAATCAATTATACTAATCTTGATGAAATTCGTATTCCCGAAACACTCGGCGGCAATGAAGTTACAACAATCGACGATGATGTGATGCATGACTACACCTTGGAGTTTGGTGATGACACTGTAAATGCGGTATATATACCTAAAACCGTAACAACAATTGAAACCCGTGCTTTTCATTATGCAGACGTCAGATATTTAATTGTTGATGAAAACAACCCGAATTACTCAAGCGATGAATACGGTGTTCTTTTCAACAAAGATAAAACAGAACTTATAAAAGCACCGTGCTGCCTGAACACTGAAGTATATAACGTACCGGACAGCGTTACAGAAATAGGTGCATATTCATTCTGTGTTTGCTTATTTGTTAAAGAAATATCTTTGCCCGACACTGTAAACACAATTGAAATACAAGCATTTTTTAATGCAGAAAGCCTCGAAAAGATTAATATCCCCGAAGGTATAACAACAATTGAACAGATGTGCTTTGCAGCCTGTTCTTCACTCAAAGAAGTCTCACTTCCATCAACCCTGACAACAATAAGAAACAGTGCTTTCACTGAATGTTACGCTCTTGAAACAATTGTGATTCCCGAGGGTGTAACAGCACTTGAGACTTATGCCTTTGAAAATGACACTGAACTCAAACAGGTATACTTGCCGTCAACACTTCAAAGTGTACGCAGCGGAGTTTTTGGCAACTGTAAATTGCTGACAGACATTTGCTATGCCGGAAGCGAAGATGATTGGGGAAAAATAGCTATAGATACTAACGTATACCTCACAGGCCGACCTGTTATTATAGACACAGCCGTTATACATTACAACATTAATCCTGACGCTTATAAAAATATTCGATTCGAAGATCAAAATGATATTCTTACAATCAGCGGCTCAGGCACAATGCCAACTTCAACTGAAAATACATGGCATTATTGGGACAGAAACAAAGCTGACATCACAACATTAATCATTGATAACAGCATCAGTTCAATCGGTTCATATTCATTTAAGGATTTCGCCTCTCTCACAACTGTTATCATTGACACTGACAGCATCACAATTGACAGTAATTCATTCGTCAACTGCCCAAATTTAAAAAATGTAATAATTTTTGGAAACAGCAACCTTGAAATCACTCCATTTGTTTCATGCTCCGAAAACATTCAACTTTTTGAAAACACAGAATACACCCACACAACTGCGTCAACCAATCAAAACGTAAATATTATACCGTTTCAATATGACGGTTCGGCTCTCACGTTTACAAAAGCTGCCAAATTTAGCTCTTATGAATTTTTTGACAGTATGGCGGCTTTTTCCCTCCGCTATGAAAATATTGAAAAAATAAAATTCACCGAACTTGCTTTTGAAAATATGCCGATATATTATGTTCCGACCGGCGGTGCTTCACTAAAGCAAATTGAAGATAATACACTTAAAAACGGCGAAGTGTATCCATCGTTAAACGGTGACGACCCAATTTCATTTAATGAGCTTATAATCGGAATGTCTGACGGCAGCATAACTCATTTTTATTTAATTACATCAGATGAAAACCACTCAAATATTTTGGACACTGAAATAAAAATTTCTGATACAATCAGAGAAGTCATAGCCAGAGCCATAAGATGGGTTGTGACACTCCTGAACAAACTGTTTAACATAGTATCGAAAATTTTCAAATAATACTTAGCAATTTATAAAAATAAACACCTCCATAAATTTTGCAGCTTTAGTCTACATGATTTACGGAGGTTATTATTTTTTTGCGAAAATATAGATGATAATAAAGCCTTACTTTATGCTTGTTAAGAGGGCAACGCATTCTGTGTGCACCGTTCTGGGGAACATATCTACTGCTGTGGCTTTTTCGGTTTTGTAGCCGAGTTCACTGAAAATTTTGCAGTCACGGGCAAGAGTTGCTGCATCGCATGAAACATAAACCACCCTGCTTGGACACATACCGACAACAGCGTCAATCGTCTGACGGCTGCAACCTTTTCTTGGCGGGTCCAACACAACAACATCCGGCTTCAGACCCTCTTCGAGCAAGGTTTGCGCTGCACCTCCAGCGTCATCACAAATGAAACGAACATTATTGATCTTGTTAAGCTTTGCATTTTCCTTGGCGTTTTCAATTGCTTGCTCAATGATTTCAACGCCGATGACCTGCTTTGCCCCGCCTGCCATTGTCATTCCGATTGTGCCTGCGCCGCAATAAAGATCAAGTAAGGTTTCGTCCTTTTTCAGGTTGGCGTATTCTTTTGCCCTTGTATATAGAATTTGCGCCCCCTTTGCGTTAACCTGATAAAACGAAAGCGGCGAAATTCTGAATCGCAGACCGCAGAGCACATCCTCAATGTATTCATTGCCCCAGATTGTTTCACACTGCTCACCCAAAATCACGTTGGTTCGTGCTTTGTTGATGTTAAGCACAATTGAGCTGATGCTTTCGTCAACATCGGTGAGTAATTCTATCAGCGCATCTTTTTTTGCAATATCATCACCGTTGATTACAAGGCAAACCATTGTTTGCCCGGTTGACTGAGCTTTTCGCAGATATATGTGGCGAAGCAATCCTCTGCCGGTTTCTTCGTCAAAGCAGGTTACGCCTGCCTGAGCACACCAGCGTTCGATAACCCTGAGAATTGCTTCAAACTCTTTCGGCTGCAAGCGGCAGTTACGGCAGTCAATGATTCTGTGGCTGCGTTTTGCATAAAAACCAATTTGCATACGTCCTAGGCTGTCCATTGAAACAGGATACTGAGCTTTGTTGCGATAATGATTTTCTTCCCCGCAGCAAAGGATTTCTTCAACTTTAACGTCAAGTCCACCGATTCTTTCAAGTGCATCCTGAACACGCTGCTTCTTGACTTCAAGCTCTTGGGTATAGCTGATGTGACGATAGGAACAGCCACCGCATTTTTCAGAAACGAAGCAGTCTGATGGTATTCTCGCCTTGGATGGCTTGAGAATTTTTTTGATGATTGCAACGGAATAGCTGCTTTTCACCTTTATGATATGTACCAACAGCTTGTCACCGACCGCTGCACCCTCAACAAAAATCGCCATGCCCTCATAATGACCGATGCCGCTCCCCTGCGATGAAAGAGCGGTTATATCAAGTGTTATTTCATCATTTTTCTTCAATGGTTTATTTTTAGCCAGCAACTTTTCCCTCTTTTTCAGCTCAAAATGCCGATTTTTAATATACTGTGCCGAAAGCGCTGCATATAATCACAATCAAAATGACTAAAACAGCGCTTACAGTTTTATCCTTATTAAAAAAGTTTGTGTGCTCTCACTTATTTTTCATAATAACTCGGAGTTACACCTTCATATAAAATATCGTGAAGATACTTTACCTCATCCTCCCAGTCAATGAGAAGCACCTCAAAGCCGTCAACAAGCGTCAGCGACGTGCCTTTGTGCGGAATGACATATTGCTTCATATCGCCTGAAAGGTATGACGGAAGATAAGCAACCTGCGAGAAAATCTGTGTTCTTGTCAGGTCGGTTGTAATCAGCGGGAGAATTTTGTTGAGCATTGCATTCAGCTCAAAAACGTTCATATTTTTTGCTCTGTTTGCAATTGCAACAAGCACATTACGCTGACGTTGGGTTCTGTCTCTGTCTGAGTCAATCTTTCTCAGCCTTACATATTCAAGAGCAAGGCTGCCGTTGAGCTTATATGAACCCTCACCTTTATACTCCAAACCTGCGGCTTTGATTTTGTTTTTCATCGCCTTTGCTTCAGCGTTTGTGAGTTTAATTGTCACGCCGCCGATTGCATCAATCAACTGCTGGAATGTTTTGAAGTTTGTGCTGACGTAATTGTCGATTTTGATTTTATAGTTACGCTCAATTGAATCAATTGCAAGCGCCGCACCACCATAGCCGTGAGCATGGCTGAGTCTTGTGTTGTCATAGCCCTGAATTGCGGCATAAACAGCCCTTGAAAGCGAGCACATTTTAACCTGCTTGGTGGTTTTGTTGATTGAAATGAGAATCATTGCATCAGAGCGTCCATATGGATAGCTTTTGCTTCCGTCATCAATTCCCATAAGCAAAATATTCGTAACATTATCACTATACCAGATTTTTTTGTCATTGAAGTTTCTGGCAATGTTCTTGTCACTGTCTGCAAGGGCACTTTTAACTTTCGGGTCGCTTTCTGCCTTTTGCAGTGCATCTTCAATCAATGCGTCCTCGTCAACCTTGCTTTTTTTATATTTTGATGAAATTTGATCGTCCGGTTTCATCTTTATTGTGCCGTCTTTGTTAATGATAAACGTGGATATGTGCGCCTTTGATCCGTTTTGGAAAGTTGCATAGCCGTTTTTTTTGTCAACCTTGATTCCCGTGTTGGCAATATATGTGCCATCCTGGAAAACAACGTTTGAATCGGCATAAATTGTTGTGCCGTCGCTGAGAACGGCAATACCGTCAGCAGTGATATATGAACCGTCATAAAAAACCACACTGCCGTCAACATTCCACACACTGCCGTCATCATCAACCATTCTGCCATCGGAAAGGGTGTATCTTCCGCTTTTATCTGCGGTGAGGTTGCTGACGTCAACACGCTCACCTGTCACAAGGTTAATATATTTCAGTTTGGCGGTTGTGTATACCATTGGAACAGAGCCTGCCTCGCTGTAATTGAGCTTGCTCAAATAATGGTTTGCAATGCCGAAAACTGTTGCCGCAAGCAAAATCACAACAGCCACAATAATCGAGATAATTTTATGTGAATTGAGGAAGCCCACAAATTTTTCAAAGAAATTCACAAGCTTCTTTTTAATTTGTTCAATGTTCAAAAACAATCACCTACCGTTGATTTTAGTTAGCTCAATGCAGATTTCAAGGCCGCCCATGTCGGATTCTTCTGCATAAATCTTGCCTGAATGGCTTTCAACAATTTCATGACAAATTGCAAGTCCAAGCCCGGCAACCTTTCTGCCTTTATCCGAAGTGTACAGCGGCTCAAAGATAATTTCACGCTTATCAGCTTCAACACCGCATCCGTTGTCACTTACACTGATTTTAACAATATCTTTCTTTTCTGTGACATCAATGCGGATTATTTTTTCGCCGGCTCTGAAATGCTTGATGCTGTTTCCAATGATGTTGCCAAACACACGGCGCATTTTAGGCACATCAAGCATCACGCAGGCATCCGGAGCATAGTTGTTGACACTGAATCCAACATCAATGTTTTCAAGTTCATCCTTACAGTCCTCTGCAAACAAGGCACAAAGCTGCTGTGTTGTGACTTTTTCAGTGCGAAGACTTTTCATCATATCATAGCTGAGATACTCGTCAAATTCATCAACAAGTCCTCTGATTTCAAGCGATTTGTTATAAAGCTTATCAATATAGCGTCTGCGCCTTTCGTCAGAAATATTCTCTTTGCGAAGCTGCTCAGAATAACCCATGATTGAGGTCAGCGGAGTTTTGATGTCATGAGAAATTGAGGCAATGATTCTTTGCTGATTATCCTGCTGCTTTTCAAGGTTATCCGTCATCTGAGAAAATTTGTCATACACCTTTCCGATATAACCGAAAAATTTTCTCTTTTTGAATTTGCCTGTTTGTTCATATTCCTCAACTGACTGATAAAACGCTCTATATGGCCTTATCATAATTGAATAGCAAATAAACACCATCAAACACAGTGCGGCAAAAACAAAGGCAAGTTCAATGAAAACAATTTTCAGAATATCCGTCTCGTTAATACTGTGATCTCTGAGCAGATAAACCGAACTTGTCAGCAAATATGCAGCCCCCTGAAACTCAAATGCAGACTGAACACGAATGTCAAGTGCAGCCGAATCGCCGTCCATGTTTTTAACAATCAGTTCGTTTGATGTATCTTTAATTGTAATGAGCCTGTCGTCATATTTCTTGATGATTGCTTCCCATTCAGACGGCTCTTTTGTTTTTGAAATTTTTTCAATAATCTCGTCATTGCAAACTTGCAGACTTTCCCTGTCATTATCTAAAGCATCGGAAAGTGTGTTTGTCATTGCAGAATTATACGAATACGAAACACAGATAATTACCACAAGAAAGACAAGAATCAAGGCAAAGTTTATCTTATTGCCTGAACCCATTTAAACTTCCCCTTTTTGCCACTCAATGTGTTTTTACAAATTTATAGCCGACACCCCAAACTGTTTTGATATATTCGTTTTCCGGGTCCAGCTTATCCCTGATGCTTTTTATGTTGACGGCAACGGTTCCGATGTCGCCAAATTCGGTGTCCCAAACATGATTAAAAATCTGTTCCCTTGTGAGCACCTTTCCTGCGTTTTCCATCAGATATTGCAAAAGCTGGAACTCTCTTGTTGAAAACTGAACAGGCTTGCCTTTTTTGAACACTTCATAGGAGCCTGTATGTATCTCAATGTCACCAACCCTGATTACGCCATCCTGCAAGGCAACAGAGCCACGCTTGTCACGCCTGATGTGTGCTTTGACTCTTGCAACAAATTCTTCAACAACAAACGGCTTTGAAATGTAATCATCAGCACCAAGCTCAAGCCCAAGCACCGTATCAATAGTTTTACCCTTTGCGGAAACAAAAATAATCGGACAGTCAATTTTATTTCTGATTTTTTGGCACAGCTCAAGTCCGCTGATGCCCGGCATCATGATGTCAAGTGTAATCAATGAAATTTCTTCACTGTTTTCGAGCACATATGAAAGCGCACTTTCACCATCGTTGCAAACGTGCGTTTCAAAGCCCTCATCCTGCAAAGCGTCGGAAACAAGCTCTGCAATGTCAATATCGTCATCAACAATCAAAATTTTACTCATATCGTCCACTCTTTCAACTTCATTTTATTTACCTGACAGGCATAGTCCGTCATGATATTAATAATAAACTATAATACTATAAAACTGCTTAAAAATAAAGTCTTTGCACAAATTATTTTAAATTAAGACACAATATAATCTTATTAAGAATTTTGAAAGATAATCACATAAAATGACGAAATTGTAAGCAAAAAGTAAGAAAATCTTAAGAAATGCTTCTGAATTTGTGGTATAATTATTTAAACGTATATTTTTTACGTTTAGGACAAATTTCAAAAACCGGTGATCAATTATGAAAATACTTATTGTTGACGATGAAAAAGAAATTGCCGAACTGATTGAGCTTTTCCTCAAAAGTGAAGGCTATGAAATCACGAAATGCTTTGACGGCCGCTCTGCACTGAACGAAATCAACTCCCATGAATTTGACCTTGCTGTGCTGGACGTCATGCTGCCTGATATTGACGGTTTTGAGCTTTGCTCTGCAATCCGCAGCAAATATACATATCCCGTCATCATGCTGACAGCGAGAACTGAGGACATTGACAAAATACAAGGTCTGACACTTGGTGCAGATGACTATGTCACAAAGCCGTTTAATCCACTGGAGCTTGCGGCAAGAATCAAAGCCCAGCTCAGGCGTTCAACACAATACAGCACTGCGGTTAAAAATGACAATATTATTGAAATTTCAGGCTTAGAGCTTGACAGACGCAACCATAAATGCTATCTTTTCGGTAAGGAGATTACACTGACACCGACTGAGTTCGGAATTGTGTTGATGCTTTGTGAAAATGCAGGCAACGTTGTTTCAACAGAAGAAATTTTTGAAAAAGTCTGGGGCGAAAAGTACCTTGAAAGCAACAACACCGTCATGGTACACATCAGACGAATCAGAGAAAAGCTCCATGAGCCGTCACGTAATCCGAGGTTCATCAAAACCGTTTGGGGAGTGGGATATAAAATTGAAAAAAAGTCATAACAAAAAGGCTTCTGCCAAGCCTCAAAAGAAGCACAAGTCCGTTTTTTCAAGGCGATCTGTAACCACCAAGGAGCGCATGAGCACAAAAATCATTCGTGATTTTTTGCGCTTTAACATCTTTTGCTTTGCACTGATTTTTGTGCTTTATATAATTGTTTTGCTCGCTTCGCAGCAGTATCAATCAACAGTGACAGAAATAATTTATGAATCCATTCGCATGGTTCTCGGCGATTCTGCCGCACAATACCTGACGAGGAACAGCTTTGTTGCAATGCTTGCTGTTTACGGCGTTTTCTTTGTGCTTTCCTGCATTGGATATTCAATTTCAACACTTGTTAATTTTGACAAAACCTGGCGCAGCCTTTCGGCGATTCTTTCGGACGAAGCAGAAATCAAGAAGTTTTCCAAAAACTTTTCCGATGTTGAAATTGCGCTCAAAGACATCAAAATGGACGTTTTACGCAACCAACAGATTGCCGCTCAATCAGAATCAAGAAAAAATGACCTTGTCATGTATCTTGCGCACGATTTGAAAACCCCACTCACCAGCGTCATTGGGTATCTTTCGTTGCTTGATGACTGCCCTGAGCTGCCTGTTGAACAGCGAGCGAAATACATCGGCATCACACTTGAAAAAGCCTATAGGCTTGAACAACTGATCAATGAATTTTTTGAAATCACACGCTTCAATCTTCAGCAAATCACACTTCAGCGCAATCGCATTGACCTTGGCATGATGCTCAGCCAAATCACGGAAGAGTTTTACCCAATGTTCAAAGATAAAAACCTTGATTTTGACATTGACATTCCTCAAAAAATCATCATGTTTGCCGACTCTGATAAGATTGCTCGTGTGTTCGATAACCTTTTGAAAAACGCCGTCAATTATTGCTACCCCAACACAATGATACGCATTGGTGCAAGAATCATCAACACACGGGTCGTCATCAAATTCCGCAATCTCTGTGACGAAATTCCGCAGGAAAAGCTGGACAGACTGTTTGACAAATTCTTCCGCCTTGATTCATCACGAACAACGTCAACGGGAGGTTCCGGGCTGGGGCTTGCAATTGCAAAACAGATTGTTGA
>JAMPAE010000219.1 GCA_023667385.1 Ruminococcus sp. | reverse complement strand
TATTGGAATGGCAGTAATACCAGATGGGCAGAATGGCATCCAAATGCCAAGGATAATGATGACTACGTTAAAGTGACCTATCCGAAGACCATGTATGTCGATGTTTCGGAAACACTTGAAAAAGCCGGTTATTATTTCACGGTTAACTGGCATTATGGCGGCAACAATGAAACGGGCTATAGAATAATTCTAAACGGTTTTGCATTTGGTAAACCTGCGAGCGGTTATCCAGCCGGTTATTATGGTATTACCAACGCTTTTTCTGATTATAGTTATGATGCTGATATGATCTCCGGAGGAAAAGACGGAACAGGAAATTCATCAACGGACATCGATTTAAAGCTTAATGATTCATGGGATGGAGCTACGGCTGTTATTTGGCGCAACCATTATGATCAAAACGTGAATAAGCTTTATCCCAAAGGAACACCTCCAAAAACTACCGGTACTTATTCGTACTCTACATCTGGAAACAATCCGACTTCATTCGGTGGTTTTCAGAAGTGGAAAGGATGGCCTACTAATAAATGGAAAGAAAGCTATAAATTTTATAAAAACACCACTATGACTGTTTCTGATTACATGAACGATTATTATCAGGACCAAGGCTGGAAAGAAGTTTTCTTTGACATCGTTGTCTACGATAAGTCAGCCCTCAACACTGCAATCAATGAAGCCAAAACTTTCAAAAATGCAAATGAAAAATATGCTGCTTGCCAGGTCAACGGCACATTTGATGCACTTGTGACTGCAATCACAAATGCAGAAGCCAAGCTCAAAACAAGAGAAATCACCCAAACTGAAATTAACAATGCTGCAACAGCAGTCACAAACGCAAAGAACGCCGTTCAGTTCAACCATGACACAACGGAAACGTCAACCGTGGCTTATGACGGCGGCAATACTCACACTCACACAACAACCAACAAACAATTTTGCAAATGCGGATATATAAACGAAACTGAAACAATTAACGCCGCTTGCGATGACATAACTTCAGTGACAGCAAATCCAACCTGCACAGCAGTCGGCACAACATCTCACAGATGTGGCGTTTGCAATAATACATACACAACTGAAATTCCTGCAACAGGTCATAGCTGGGGTGCATGGCAAACCGTCACAGAAGCAACCTGCGAGGGTGCAGGCACACAGAAAAGGGTTTGCACAAAGGATTCATCTCACGTTGAAACTCAGCCGATTGCCGCAGCAGGTCACACATGGGTTGCTCAGCCCGGCAAAGACGCAACCTGCACCGAAGCCGGCTACACAGCCTTTGAAAAGTGCAGCAAGTGTCAGGCAGAACAGGGCAAAACAACAATCAACGCACAGGGTCACAGCTTCACAAGCGGAACATACAAAAACGACGGCGACGGCAACCATTCACAAAAGTGCATTCGGTGTGATGTTTACGGCGATGCAGCCGCACACACCTACGGCACAGTTTCAACCGTAACAGCTCCAAGCTGTGATGCAGTGGGAAGCGGAACAAAAACCTGCACAGCCTGCGGTGACGTGGCAACAGTTGAAATTCCTGCAACAGGAGAACACAGCTACACAGGCGCATACAAAGATAACGCAGACGGCACACACTCGCAAAAGTGCTTAACTTGCGCAAACTACGGTGCCACAGTAAACCACAACTATAATCAGGAAGTGGCAACTGATGAGTATTTTGCAACTAATGCAACCTGCACCGCAGCAGCAACCTATTATAAATCATGCGTTTGCGGCGCAAAGGGAACAGAAACTTTTGCAAGCGGCTCAACCATCCCGCACAAATACAGCAAAGTTGAAGCAAAAGCTGCAACCTGCTCAGCAACAGGTAATGAAGAATACTGGACGTGCTCAACCTGCACAAACATCTTCAGCGATACCGACGGAACAGTGACAACCCTTGACGCTGTGACAATCGGTATTAACGCTGACAACCACAAATTTGTTAACTACACATCAAACAATGACGCAACCTGCCTTGCAGACGGAACCAAAAAAGGCGCTTGCGAATGGTGCGGCAAGCCTGACATTATCACAGATGTCGGTTCACAGAAAGACCACAGCTACACAGGCGCATTCGTTCAGGAAAACAATCAGCACGCACAGCTTTGCGTAAACGGCTGCGGCGGTCACAATGATTTTGTTCCATGCACAGGCGGCACAGCAACCTGCCAAACAAAGGCAACCTGCGAAACTTGCAACAAGCCGTATGGCGAAACAGTTGGTCACGTTTACAAGAGAAACATAACAAAAATTGAAGGCAACGCTGAACTTCATTCAGTACAGTGTCAGTGGTGCGATGCAACAACAACGGTCAGCCATAATTATGGAACAGAACCGAGCAGCACAACAAATGCAACCTGCCTGACAGATACAATCAAATACTACACCTGCTCAACTTGTAACTATGAGAAATCAGTAATTGTTGAAAACAGCGCACTCGGACATGATTTGATTGATGATGAAGCAGTTGCAGCAACCTGCACAACAGAGGGAAAAACAGCAGGAAGCCATTGCTCAGTATGCAAAACAGTTATCGCTGAGCAAACAGTCATTCCTGCAAAAGGACACGCATACGGTGCATGGGAAACAGTCACAGCCGCAACCTGCGAGGGTAAGGGCTCAGAAAAACGTGTTTGTGCAAATGATGCATCTCACGTTGAGGAAAGAGAGATTTCGGCACTCGGTCACAAATACAGCACTGAAAAGAGCGAAGAAAACCTCACTCGTCCGGTTAAGAATGCTGACGGCACATGGACTGACGGTTACTACACACTCACTTGCGAAAATGATTCAACGCACACAACAACAGAAGATGTTGCAAGAGCTGACTATACCGGATTTGAAGCGGCGAAAGCTGATGTTGAAGCAATGCCAACACAGTATAATCTTACAGATGCAGGTAAGGAAAAGGTTGAAGCTGCACTTGCTGAGGCTGAAACACTTGCTCAGGATAGAATCACAACTGAGCAGGATGCGGTTGATGAGGCAGAAGCAGAGCTCAGAGCTGTTGTTGCTGAAATTATCGCAAACGAAGACGGTAAGTATATTATTGTGGGTGCAGATTGTGAGAATGGCAGACATACTTATGACGATGCAAAATGGATAGTTATAGATGAGCCGTCATGCACGGAAAAAGGCAAAGAAAGCAATGTATGCCTTGTTTGCGGTATATCTTACACCAGAGAAATTTCAGCACTCAAACACAATTGGGGCAAATGGTCAAATGTTGACGGCAAAGCTGCAACCTGCGTTGCAGCCGGTGAAAGAATTCGCACTTGTGAACGCTGCGGAAAAACTGAAACAGAAATTGTTGCGGCAACCGGAGAACACGTATGGGTTGACTACATCGGCAAAGATGCAACTTGCACCGTTTCAGGCTTCACAAGCGGCAGACAGTGTGACACTTGTGGTTTGTGGCTGGTTGAGCAAAAAGAAATTCCTGCAACAGGCCATCGTGACCTTAACGGTGACGGCAGATGTGACACTTGCCAGGCTGAACTTGAAGTAAACTCCGGAAATTGCGATTGTATGTGCCACAAGACATCATGGATCATGAAGCTCATTTGTAAAATTGTAAAAGTATTCTGGAAATTATTCAGAATCAACAAGACTTGTGCTTGCGGAGGAATACACTAT
>JAMPAE010000218.1 GCA_023667385.1 Ruminococcus sp. | reverse complement strand
AGCAATCCGATATTAAATTCCATTGTTGTTCCTCCGTTACTTTATGGCGCCTTTTTTGATTGACTCAACCAAACCGCCGTTTGTGATGATGTTCTGAATGAACTGCGGGAACGGCTCTGTTTTGAAGCTTTCGCCTGTTGTTTTGTCAAGAATCACGCCGTTGTCAAGGTCTGCTTCAACCTCATCTCCGTTTGCGATTGCTTCAGCCGCAGCAGGGCATTCAACAATTGCCAGTCCGATGTTGATTGAGTTACGATAGAAAATTCTTGCAAAGCTCTTTGCGATAACAAGTGAAATTCCGCTTTCCTTGATTGCGATTGGTGCGTGCTCTCTTGATGAACCGCAGCCGAAGTTGAAGCCTGCAACCATGATGTCGCCGTTTTTCACTTTTTTGGTGAAATCAATGTCGATGTCTTCCATGCAATGAGAGGCAAGCTCTTTTTTGTCAATTGTGTTAAGGTATCTTGCAGGAATGATTACGTCGGTATCAACGTTATCGCCGTATTTTAAAACTGTACCTGTGAATTTCATTCTGATACTACCTCCTTCGGGTCTGCAATTCTGCCGAGGATTGCGCTTGCTGCGGCAACAGCCGGAGATGCAAGATAAACTTCGGATTCAACGTCACCCATTCTGCCAACAAAGTTGCGGTTAGTTGTTGCAACTGCTCTTTCGCCTTTTGCAAGGATTCCCATGTAGCCACCAAGGCACGGACCGCAGGTCGGTGTTGAAACAATGCATCCTGCTTCGATGAATATTTTAACAAGGCCGTTTTCAACAGCTTTAAGATAGATGTCCTGAGTTGCCGGGATGATGATTGCACGAACATTTTTTGCAACCTTTTTGCCCTTGATGATGTTTGCGGCTTCCTCAATGTCTTTATAGTGACCGTTTGTGCATGAGCCGATGACAACCTGGTCAATCACAACCTCGCCGATTTCATCGGTGGTTTTGGTATTTTCGGGAAGATGCGGGAAAGCAACTGTTGACTTGATTTTAGAAAGGTCAATTTCAATCACTTCGTCATATACTGCATCTTCATCAGCCTTATAGATTACAGGCTCACGGTCTGAATGCTCTTTGATATATGCAATTGTTTGCTCATCAACCTCAAAGATACCGTTCTTTGCGCCTGCTTCAATTGCCATGTTAGCCATGGTGAGTCTGTCATAAATTGAAAGGCTTGCAAGTCCTTCACCTGTGAACTCCATTGATTTATAAAGTGCGCCGTCAACACCGATTTTACCAATGATGTGTAAGATAACGTCTTTGCCTGAGATGTGTTTGTTCAGCTTACCCTTGAGGACAAACTTGATTGCAGAGGGAACCTTAAACCAAGCCTTGCCGATTGCCATGCCGCAAGCCATGTCGGTTGAGCCGACGCCTGTTGAAAATGCGCCGAGTGCACCGTAAGTGCAAGTGTGGGAATCCGCACCGATGACTGCGTCGCCTGCAACAACGAGTCCTTTTTCAGGGAGCAGAGCGTGCTCGATACCCATTCTGCCAACATCATAAAAATGTGTAATCTCTTTTTCATTGCAGAAATCTCTGCACATTTTGCACTGAACAGCCGCTTTAATGTCCTTGTTCGGGGCAAAGTGATCCATGACCATTGTCACCTTGTCTTTATCATAAACATCTGAAAAACCGAATTTTTCAAACTCTCTGATTGCAACGGGAGACGTGATGTCATTACCGAGCACTCTGTCTAAATTAACAAGAACAAGCTGGCCTGCTTCAACTTTATCAAGCCCTGCATGAGCCGCAAGGATTTTTTGTGTCATTGTCATTGCCATTGCTTATTCACTCCATTCGTGTTTGATTGTGGGAATATGTAGGGAGTTTGTACGGACGCCCAATGGGCGCCCCTACTTCTCATAAATCGCAGATTTTGATGCAGAAGTCGTTTTCTCCTTCCCGAAGCTGTATATATCGGTAATACAAGCGGACAGAAAGGCGGCTTATGCGCAAAATATGGCGAGTGATTTTTATTTCTTGTTTACTATTGCACCCTTATCTGCTGATGAAACCATTTTTGAATATCTCTTGAGATAGCCTGTTACATCAGTCTTTTCAAGGATGGGCATTTCCTTTTTGCGCTTTTCAATTTCTTCATCGGAAACTTTAAGCTCAATTTTATATTCGGGGATGTTGATTGAAATAATGTCCCCGTCTTTGACATATGCAATCAAACCGCCGTTTGCAGCTTCAGGTGAAACGTGACCGATTGCTGCGCCTCTTGTTGCACCTGAGAAGCGTCCGTCAGTGATGAGCGCAACCTCTTTGTCAAGGCCTGCACCTGCAATTGCAGATGTCGGTGAAAGCATTTCTCTCATGCCCGGACCGCCGGCAGGACCTTCATATCTGATTACAACAACGTCACCCGGCTTGATTCCGCCGTCATAAATGACCTTGATTGCTTCTTCTTCACTGTTGAACACCTTTGCAGGACCTTCATGAACAAGCATTTCCGGTGCAACTGCACTGCGCTTAACAACGCAGCCGTCCTTTGCAATGTTGCCACGAAGAACAGCGATGCCGCCTGTTTGGCTGAAAGCGGTTTCTTTTGTGCGGATAACCTCAGTGTTAAGGTTCTGTGCGCCTGCGATGTTTTCACCAAGGGTTTTGCCCGTGCAGGTCATGACATCGGTGTTAATAAGACCGAGCTTGTCAAGCTCTTTAAGCACAGCATAAACGCCGCCTGCTTCGTTGAGATCCTCCATATATGTTGGACCAGCGGGAGCAAGATGGCAAAGGTTCGGAGTTTTTGCGCTGATTTCGTTTGCCATGTCAAGGTTAAAATCAATGCCGCATTCGTTTGCAATTGCAGGAAGATGAAGCATACTGTTTGTTGAGCAGCCGAGAGCCATGTCCGCAGTCAAAGCATTTCTGAATGACTTTTCGTTCATGATGTCAAGCGGCTTGATGTCCTTTTTCACAAGCTCCATGATCTGCATACCTGCGTGCTTTGCAAGCTCGATTCTGCTTGAGTAAACAGCAGGAATCGTGCCGTTTCCGCCAAGACCCATGCCGAGAACTTCTGTCAGGCAGTTCATTGAGTTTGCGGTATACATACCTGAGCATGAGCCACAGGTTGGGCAGGTTTTCTGCTCAAATTCAAGCAGCTTTGCATCGTCAATTTTGCCCGAAGCATAAGAACCAACAGCCTCAAACATACTTGAAAGGCTTGTTTTTTTGCCGCCTACTCTGCCTGCCATCATCGGGCCGCCGCTGACAAAAATAGTCGGGATGTTAAGCCTTGCCGCAGCCATGAGGAGACCCGGAACGTTTTTATCGCAGTTGGGAATCATAACAAGACCGTCGAAGCCGTGAGCAAGAACCATTGCTTCGGTTGAGTCAGCAATGAGGTCACGGGTAACAAGCGAATACTTCATGCCCTTGTGACCCATTGCGATGCCGTCACAAACCGCAATTGCAGGGAACATGATCGGAGTTCCGCCTGCCATTGCAACACCCATCTTAACCGCCTGGGTGATTTTGTCAAGATTCATGTGACCGGGAACAATTTCGTTATATGAAGAAACGATGCCGATGAGCGGACGGCTGGTTTCTTCGCTTGTTAAACCGAGAGCATGATAAAGTGAACGGTGCGGTGCGTTATTGAATCCGTCAACAATTGTGTCT
>JAMPAE010000217.1 GCA_023667385.1 Ruminococcus sp. | reverse complement strand
ATGAACACTTGAAATTTGCTTTTCTATATGATAAACTATTACGGAATTAACACGTGAAAAGAGGGATTTGATGTCAGAAAGTAAAACAGCAGTAACCGAAGTCGGCGAGGAACCCCAAGTTGAAACAGCACTTGAAGGCGATCAAACCTCCAAAAGGCGCTATCTTCGTCCAAAGGAGTTTGTCGCATTTTGTGTTGCTTACTTCGGTCAAAAAAATCTTGAGGAATTTTTGAACAATAACGTTCAGTATTTCCTGCTACAGTTCTTCAAATTACCGTCAACTGTATATGCAAACCTTGTTCTTGCAACGGGTATATATGACGCCGTGGATGACACAATTTCCGGCCTTATCATTGATAGAACACGAACCCGCTGGGGCAGAGTTAAGCCATATTTGATTTTGCCGCTTCCGCTGATTATAATTTCAACTTTAATGCTTTTTAGCACTCCTGATTTCGGGAATACCGGCAAAACAATTTGGGCGTGTGCAAGTATGCTCCTTCGTGGACTGGCATTTTCCTATTTCGGCGCATGGTATCTGATTCTTTATAATAACACGCCGAACACAAGCGAACGTAACAACCTCATCACAATTTCCGAATTTGCGAAGCTGTTCAGCACGTGGATTGTTTCAATTATACCGATTTTCCTTGACCTCGGCAGAAAAACCGGAATTTCAGAAACAAGCATTTTCAGCACTTTCGCAATTGTTTGTGTTGTGATCACTGTGCTCACAAGCATCTTCGGCTTTGCAAATATGCGTGAGAGAATACCGCTTCAGTCACGTGAAGAAATGAACAAGGTTGGTGTTGTTGAGTCGTTCAGGCAGCTTTTCAAAAACCGTCCGATGTTCGTTATGGTGCTTGCAAACTGCTTCAACTCAATCAAATCAGTTGGCAGCAGCAATGAAAAAATCTTCTGGCTCAACTGCACGGGCAAGTACAGCTATGCAACCATTTCAGGCATTTTCACGGGTCTCCCTAACTACTTCATGACTCCGCTCACAGGTAAGTGGGTCAACAAATTCGGCGCAAGAAAAACGATTATTGCCGGCGGACTTTTCGGCTTTGCTGCATATTTTGTGATGTTCTTAATCGGTTACGCTCCCTTTGGCGGCGGAGATTTCGGCAAGAACACCGCCATGAACCTTGTTTGGATGATCATTGCTCTGACAGTTTGCGGCTTGCCGAACAGCATTATTCGTGTTTGCCTGCCGTCGCTCATGAGTGACGTTTATGATTATACCGAATGGAAAACAGGCCTCAGAAACGAAGGCTTGGTTAATACCATCAGCGGATATTTTGAAAAAGTCGGTTATAATATCAACAACTGGCTGGGTGGTATGGTGCTCACATGGGTGCATTATGTTCCCGTTGTTGACGCAAACGGCAATGCTGTTGCAAGCACAGATCCAAGTGTACTTCGTGGTTTGTGGGCAGTTTTCGCCCTTGCTCCTGCTGCTGCAAGACTCCTTCTCGGACTTTCATGCATCCTCTTCAACGTTCACGGAAAGTTCAAGGAAGATATGCTCATCGACCTTGAAGAACGCCGCAGAATCAGAGTTCAGGCTCTCACAGAAGAACAGAACCAGAACGCAAACGCTGAATAAAATCTCAACAATAATATTAAAGCGACACAGTTTGGCGGCTGTGTCGCTGATTTTTTTATTCATCTTTAAGTGTAACCACCACAAGCTCAGGGCGGTTGTTGATTCTAAACGGAAAAATGCTGTTGCCGATGCCTCGGCTGACAATCATTGCTGTGCTGCTGCTTTCAAATTTTCCGCTTGTGTATTTTGGAAAAAAGCCCTGATTCGGTGCAACAACTCCGCCGATGAACGGAATGCGAATCTGTCCGCCGTGGGCATGACCGCTGAAAACAAGGTCAACCTCCTGCTTACAATAAGCATCAAACACCTCAGGACGATGTGAAAGCAGAATGGTGAATTTACGCTTGTCAGCTTTCAGGCTTTTGATTTCCGTTTCAATGATTACTCGGTCATCAACCATGCTTTCGTGCACGAAAGCGGGATCTATGATTCCTGCAAGATTAATCTGAGCATCGCCTTTGCTGATTAGTTCAACGCTGTTTTCCAAAATGGTGACGTCTGCTTTTGTCAGTTGCTCTTTCAGTGCTTCATATTCGCTGACCCTCGACTCATGGTTGCCCGGAATGTAATAGGTAGGTGCAACGGAGGTGATATTTTTCACAAAATCGGCTGCGCAGTCAACATCTGTTCGCCGTGAATCAATCAGATCACCGGTCAGAACAATCAAATTGGGATTTTGGCTTTTAATCTCGCTGATCAAATCACTTTTCAGCCTTTCCGATTGAGTGTTGTGAAAATCGGAAATCTGCGCAATTTTAAAGCCGTCAAACTCGCTCGGGATTTTTGCATTGCCAACTTCATACTTGCTCACTTGCATACTTGTGTTTTCAAAATGCAGGTAGCAGCATGATGAAATCAGCACGGCAAAAACGATTGCCGAAATGAGTAATTTTTTCATAGTTGTCACCTCTTGATGAACTTTTCATCGGAGTGGGGGATGCCTGTCTCATCTGAAATGTAGCGCTCGACCCTCATGTGCAGGTTGTATTTTTCCTTGAGCGCCGCAATCTGCTCCATCATTGGCGATGCGTGGTGTGCTTCAATTGCTGATTGATTTTTCCAACTGTCAATCAGCAAAACAGTTTCTGTGTCCTCCATTGGAAAAAAGTATTCATATTTTTCATTGCCCTCTTCAGCACGAATTTTTGACACAACGCCGGAAGTTGTCATCTCCTCGGCAAACTTGCGTGCACTTTGGTTTTTACCCGTGTAATAAATGTTTATTGTGATGGACATGGTGTCCTCCTTAAAAAGTCAGAATTTTATGTTGTTGAATAAGCGAAATTGCTCACTTCATGAAGCCGAATAAAAATTACAGATAGCTTGAAAAGTAAATTTAGCTAAAAAGAATCCGATTGCCTAAACAATCGGATTCTTTTATGGTTGCGGGGACAGGATTTGAACCTGCAACCTCCGGGTTATGAGCCCGACGAGCTACCGGGTTGCTCTACCCCGCGATGTATCACTCTCTCAAGTGCCTGAATATAATATCACACATAAAAGAGAAAGTCAATACTTTTTTTGAGATATTTTCTATATTTTTCCTCGACACGTTTTGCGAGTGTCTCATTCCCAAACGGTGAGCGTGATTTGCGTGCCTTTTTCAAACTCCAGCCCGGCAACAAGTGACATGGTGCAGACTGTGTTGCTTTGCTGCGAGCCGTCATTGTCCGTCATCTTTTTGTTGACAATGAAGCCGTCATTTGTCAGCATAATGTAAGCAACATCATAGTTTTGACCGATAACGTCACGTAAAATAACTTTGGCTTTTCCGCTGCTGATTGTGAGCGTGACAGCAGTGCCTTTGTTTACTGCTTCGCCTTTTGCTATGCTCTGCCTGATGACGCCGTCTTTTTCAACGGTGTCGCTGGTTTCATATACATATTCGATTGCAAAGTCACGGTTGTAAACGGCGTTGAGCTTGATTTCCTGTTGGGTAAGCCCGGAAAAATCAGCCATGCGAACAATTTCTTCGGTTGAAGTCGACGGTTCGGTTGTTGGCTCATCTTTTGGTACTTCCGGGGAATCAGGCTTATCG
>JAMPAE010000216.1 GCA_023667385.1 Ruminococcus sp. | reverse complement strand
TGGATATTATGACTTATTCGATTGAAGATTACGGCAAAGATTTTACCAAACTCGCATTGGAAAAACTGGCCGAAGAAACAAAGAATTACAAAGGTGACAGATACGGCAATGCAGTATACAAGCACGTTGCAGAAACGCTGGAAATGTTCATCAACCGAAGCGAAGAATTTGCAACCGTGTTTTATAAAACGAAACGTTCATTCTCAGATTGCGTTGCAAAGATAATGAAAGGCTGCGGACAATGCATATCAGACATTGAAGTCTATCGCAGAGCTGCTAAGTTCTATTTTCCTGACAGTGAAGTTGAATTTCAGATGATTATCAAAGTCGGAAAAATGCCCGATGACAAATACATCGAAAAGGTTGAAAAACCAAGGCCGACAGACAAAGCACAGGAAAAAGTCGGCAAAGAAGCAAAACCGAAAAAGGCAGCTCCGACAAAAGCTAAGCCGCAAGAAATTCAAATGACACTGTTTTAAAAGGAGTACATAAATGCTGTATAAATCAGAACTTAAAAAAATACCTCCTTGTGCTAAACCAAAGGTCGACAAAGAGGCTTTGAGAGATAAAACTCACGTTGCAGGCGTTGTGATTTGCGAAGTCCCACGCTGCGGTAAAGTTTTAACTATCGACTATTATAGCTTATCGAATAGAAAATTGCAAGTGCGTTTCTTTTCCGATGGTAACAGCTATATTTCCTATGATTGCAACAGTGGTGAGTGGTTTCAAAAATACATTACACCGGTTTTGGAAAGTAATTCAAAAGAGCTTTTCAGCAATCCTGTTTTTACTGATGAAGAAAGCCTGGATCAAGCTGCTGAATTTCTCGGTCAAAGCCCTGATGTATGGTTTTACTCCATGTATACAGGTTACAGGTCACACAGTTCGCAGGGAATCGTTGCAGTTGTAGATAGGTTTATTCAAGATAAAAAAGAGAAAGAGCGTGAACGTGCTATCGAAAAGCAGGAAGCTGATTTTACCGAAAGAAAACTGTGGTTTCCGGATTTTGACAAAAAAGTTGATTCCTTTTGCAACAATAAGGCTTTTGAAGAAAACTACATATTCTTCACCTCGTTTGATAAAAAGCATAAGCGAAAGTATACGTGCAGTCGATGCGGTAAAACGTGGAGCGATTCAGATACACCGAAGCATAAATCAAGTACACAATGTCCGCATTGTCACGCAAAAGCGTTGTTTTGGGCTGAAAGGTATCAGACCTGCATTAAGGATGAAACAACCATCTGCACGGCTCAAAAGTACAATAAACAGCTCGGTTTACGCTGGGCGAAAGTGACAAGAACATTCCTTGAAAAGAAGCCACGTTTGCATTATACAACGAATGCATATACGTTTTATCTTAATGTTAAAGGTAAACCGAAGATTGTTTCATATTTTTACAGCCAAGCACCATATTACTATGGTTATTGCTGGACAAAACCGAGAAACGGCGAAATTTGCAGCCATAAAGCATTCGTTTATTCAGACAATCTGACAGAAGTGTTCGGCGAAAAGTATTATAACGTCAATCTAAAAACTGTTTTAGATAACTGTAATAAACCGATAAATTTTATTCGTCTGTTGGACAATTTGAAGGATATACCTCAGTGCGAATATATGTGCAAACTCGGACTTACTTCTTTAGCGTCTGAACTTGTTGCTGCCGATTATGAAAACGGTGAAACGTTTGGGCAAATTCTGGGTGTTTCAAAGCAGTATGTGCCGATGTATAAAAGATTAAATATTGACGCATCTGAACACCGAGTTATACGAGCGTCAAGAAAGTATGTTTCGGAAGATATGTTTCGTAAATTCAGCGATTTGAAAATATTCAAAAGTGATTATCACAGGGTTGAGCGAATCATTCAGCATATGACACTTGAAACGTTTTGCAGATACGTAAAAAAGCAAGCAGAAGTCTGTAGTACTGATACATCACGAATAGTTGTGTGGTTATCCGATTATTACGATTTATGCACTACGCTGGATGTTCCTATAAACAAGCAAACAGTAAGACCGAGAAACATCAAGCTGTCGCATGACCGTTTAACAGAGCAATACAACAAAGTCAAAGCAGATTTAAAAGACGAAGCAAGCCGAAAAGCACTCGAATTTGTTAACGGTTGGTTCAACGGATATGACAAGGATGGTTTATGTATTAAAGTGCCGAAGTATAAATCTGATTTTATCAAAGAAGGTCAGGCATTAAATCATTGTGTCGGCAGCCCACGTTACTATGATAATCATATCAAAGGTACTAAAATGATATTTTTCATTCGCAAATCAGAAAAGCCTGACGAGCCGTATTACACAAGCGAGATTGATATGACAATGTTTAAGGTTTGTCAGTGTTACGGATATGGCGATAAATCAGCACCGAAAAAGATTATTTCATTTATCAACGAGTTTGCTCGATGGATGAGGAAGCGAATATCTACCAAGGAGGTATTGAAGCATGAATCGCAAGAGGATATATGCCCAAAAGCAAGGTGTGCTTAATGCTAACGACAGGGAGGCTCTCGCTCTTTTGCTCGTCAAAGCAGGTTATGCGGTCCGCATTGGTAAGGAACGTCCTGCCGGAAAGACAAACGGTGCATACATATATTTTGTTGAATATTGGGAGGAGTAAGAGTTGAAATATCAACAATTTTTAGAAAGTAAAGTTGCAATCTCAAAAGAAACCGGCTTTGAAGTTTCTGAGGAAGATATACACGAACAACTGAAACCACATCAGCGTGACAGCGTTATTTGGGCATTGAAAGGCGGCAGACGTGCCATATTTGCTAAATTCGGATTGGGTAAAACCATTATGGGTCTTGAATTTGCATATCAGGCAGTAAGGCACGCAGGCGGAAAAGCATTGATTGTGCTGCCGTTAGGTGTTAAACAGGAGTTTACACACGATGCAACCGAGGTTTTACATATCAAAAAGCCTGAATATGTACGAACCATGAAAGAAGCTGAAGAATGCGATGCAGACATACTGTTGACAAATTATGAGCGAGTGCGTGACGGTGATATTGACCCGAAATATTTCACTGCAACAGTTCTTGACGAAGCAGCCGTATTGCGTTCGTTTGGCAGTAAAACATATCAGACGTTTCTTGATAAATTTAAGGGTGTACCGTATAAGCTCGTAGCGACGGCAACACCCGATCCGAATAAATATAAAGAACTTATCCATTATGCGGGCTATCTCGAGATTATGGATACAGGACAAGCATTAACAAGGTTCTTTCAGCGAAACAGCACCAAGGCAAACGATTTAACGATATATCCGCATAAAGAACAGGAGTTTTGGCTATGGGTAAGCAGTTGGGCACTGTTTTATACGAAACCGTCAGATTTGAACGAATCCTACAGTGATGATGGATATGTTCTGCCGAAAATGCAAATTAACAAGCACAAATTAACAACCGAGGTACTTAACGTCGTTTCAGACAATGACGGACAATATAAGTTGCAGGATTCGGCTGCCGTATCGCTCAAGGATGCTGCACAAATAAAAAAAGCAAGCATTGAAGCAAGAGTTGCCAAGATGAAAGAAATCGTTGAAGCGTCACCTGATGAACATTTTATTTTATGGCATGACCGAGAAGAAGAAAGACATCAGATTAAAAAAGCTGTGCCGTCTGCCGTGGAAATATACGGTAGTCAAGATATTGATG
>JAMPAE010000215.1 GCA_023667385.1 Ruminococcus sp. | reverse complement strand
AGCGGAAATTTCACAGGTGAAGGTGACTACGGCTGGTTTTATGAAAACTCATGGAAATATGGCTTTGTTCGCCGATATGACGAAAACAAGCAGGACATCACCGGTATCGGCTATGAGCCGTGGCATTTCAGATATGTCGGCAAAGACAACGCAAAATATATGTATGAACATAAACTCTGCCTGGAAGAATACGTAAACAACTGATTCTCATTTTAATATGCGAGGAAAATCTCTGTCATGGCAGTATCTTCCCCGCATATTATTATCAGCACATTTCCGAGCGACTCACCTTGACATCATTCGCTGTAAAAGATATAATATCAGTTAGATTTTTATTTTGGGGGCGGCAAAATGAACAAAAAAGTTTTGGTCGGTATGAGCGGCGGCGTTGACAGTGCCATGTCTGCTTATCTGCTGTTAAAGGACGGCTATGAGCCAACAGGCGTCAACTGCCGTTTTTTTGACAATGACGATGCATTTATAAAAGAAAAAACCTGCTGCTCACTTGAGGATTCGCAAGATGCACGAAGCGTTGCCTATAAGCTTGGAATTCCTTTTTATGTTTTCAACTTCAAGGATGAATTCAGGGAAAAGGTCATCAACAATTTTGTTGAAACTTATGTCAGCGGTGCAACACCTAACCCGTGCATTGAATGTAACAAGCATCTCAAATTCGATAAGCTCCTGCGGCGTGCGATTGAAATGGAACATGACTTCATCGCCACGGGACATTACGCAATTCGTGAATTTGATGAAGCGAGCGGACGTTATCTGCTAAAAAAAGGTATTGATGAAACCAAGGATCAAAGCTATGTACTCTATTGCCTGACGCAGCATCAGCTTGAGCACACACTTTTCCCACTTGGCGGAATGAGAAAAACTGAGGTGCGTGAACTTGCACAGGAGCTTGGCTTCGTAAACGCCAAAAAGCATGACAGCCAGGATATTTGCTTTGTTCCCGATGGTGACTATGCTTCATTCATTGAAAATCACCTTGGAAAACGCTTTCCAAGCGGTGAATTTGTTGACCGTGACGGAAACGTGCTTGGTACTCACAAGGGTATCATCCGCTATACCATCGGTCAACGCCGAGGACTTGGTCTTGCACTGCCCGCTCCGCTATATGTTCACCACAAGGACATGGCAAAAAATCAGGTTATCTTATCAAAAGAGGCAGACTTATTCTCAAAGTCACTTGATGCGTGCGACATTAACCTGATTGCCTATGACAAGCTGGATAAGCCGATTCGTGTTAAAGCAAAGGTCAGATATAAGCAGGCTGAGCAATGGGCAACCGTGACACAAACGGACGATGAGCACTTCCATGTTGAATTTGATTCACCGCAAAGGGCTTTCGCCAAAGGTCAGGCAGTCGTGCTCTATGACGATGATGTTGTCATCGGCGGCGGAAAAATAATGTAACTTATAAAATGACGGCACAGTTTTCACGCTGTGCCGTCATGTTTATGATTCATATATCAGCTTGGAGTTTTTATCATAGAGCTTAAGTGATGTTTCAAAAGTGTTCGGAGGATCAGCATTAAATTCTTTGCAGGCAACGATATACGGTTTATCCGGGGAAACATCAGCAGTTGTTTTGATTGTCACCTCATTGCCGTTTTCCTCATAGGTATATGTATATTCAAGCCTTGCAGCACCGATTTCATTTGAAGAATAGAACATCGGACAAATTTTGCTGACATTCGGAAGTTCTTCATGCTTGTAAAAATTGTAATCGTTAACAGGTGCCGACGGAGACCCGGATGCATGACTCGGAATGTAACGTTCGTGGCTGCCGAAATGATCCTCACGAAAATAAAACAATTCGTGGCTCTGCTTATCTTCATCACCGTCTTCCGGAATGGCGAAAACATATCCGGGATACTGAGGAAATCTGCATTGATAAAAAGTTGTTGCTTTAGTATAAGTATTTTCAGCACAGTATTCATCAATATCGCCGACAGTTGTACTAATAAAATTCTGCCTTGCGACCACATACGCAAACGAAGCGGCTAAAGCTACAATCACAGCCACAACTGCAACAATTTTTCTCTTCTTTTTTAACATACCAATGCACCACTTTGCTGCAAAGTCCAGATAAAATATACCTATTTCCAGCTTTATTATATAATAACGAATATAAAAAATCAACACAGTTGGTTACTTTTTATAAAATATAATAAATTAGTAATTTTTGTAAAACTAACAAAGATAGCGTCATAATCAAGGCTTTTTTGTTTGTTTTAGCCAAAAAAACGGGTTCGCTTTTGTGTAATAATCATGTTGACAAATTCGTTTAATTATCGTATCATTTAGAAGATAGCAGTATTGTAATTATATATGCTGTTTTCACTAACGAAAGGGCGCAGCTAATGGTTGATTATACTTCTTATTCAGATGAGCAGCTCGTGAAGCTTTGCAAAGATAATTGTGAAGAAGCATGGGGTGTGCTTTCATCAAGATATATCACCGTTGCACGTGCAGTTTCATTCAAATTTAAAGGATACGGTATTGAAGCAGAAGATCTTGTTCAGGAAGGATTGTTCGGTTTTTTGAGCGCCGTTCAGTCTTTCAACAGCAACATATCGACGGGTTTTAAAACGTATGCTAATTCATGCATTCACAACAGAGTCATCAACGCAGTTAAGGCAGCCAAAGCAAAAAGGCAAATTCCTGCTGATTTGCGCCAATCACTCGATGATGATTGCAGTATTGCTGATACGCTTATGTCTCCCGAAGAAATTGTTGTGTCAAAGGATTCTGCTAAAATTATTTCTGAGGCTGTGCATGAAACGCTTTCGGAAAAGGAAACCGATGTCTTTAAAATGTATCTTTCCGGCGAATCTTATGAATCCATTGCAAAAAAGCTCTCCATGACCCCAAAAGCAGTTGACGGCGCTCTTCAGCGTGCAAGAAGAAAACTGCGTAGCATAATTTAATGCTGATCATTCAGCGGAATAATCCGTGTTTGATATATATGCCCTGAGGATTAAGTATGGCTGGTTACAGCTACGGTGCAAATCCGAGCTCGGGCAATAATTTTCAAGAGAGGTAAAAACCATGTACGAAGACAAAACAATCGTGTGCAAAGAATGCGGAAAGGAATTCACTTTCACCGCCGGTGAACAGGAGTTCTATGCAGAGAAAGGTTTTCAGAATGAGCCCCAGCGCTGCAAAGAATGCCGCTATGCACGCAAGAATGCTGCAAAACCGGAAAGAGCAAAGTTCACAGCTGTTTGCGCAAGATGCGGCGGCGAAGCTATTGTTCCGTTCGAGCCCACAGCAGGCAGAGCAGTTTATTGCAGCTCATGTTTTGAGGCAATCAAAGAGGAAAATGCATAAGAATATCTGATAAAATTCTTCATATCGTAATTTAGTTGTCTGCCACGGCAGATTTATACATTAGAATTTCCATTTTAAAAGTATAGCGAATTACTTATGCAGTTACTTACGAATCTCAAAGCTATTGCGCTTCGTAGGGTTATTATTACATATGTTTATGCAAAAGACCGGGGTTAACCGGTCTTTTTCTTTTATACAACATTAATTAATTCAGTGCCTGCTTGTGTGTTCATTTTTCAAACAGCGCTTTCATATGTTCCGGCATTTCGGCTGAAAATTCAAGCTGAGTACCGCTTTGGGGATGAGTAAACTCAAGGTGACAT
>JAMPAE010000214.1 GCA_023667385.1 Ruminococcus sp. | reverse complement strand
TGAAGTATATGAACTTCTGTAACCATCTGCTTCCTGTTCATTATCTGCGTTTGCAATTGCATCAGCCGTTGCCTGCCAAAACCTTTCAGGTGTAGTCATATCAAGGTTATAGTTCATTTTTTCCGTTTGCTGAAACAGAAATGACTTCAACTGCCTGAGCTGGTTATCAACGCTTCCCGTAATCAGCGGAATGTCATAATGTATCACGTTATATCACTTCCTTGCTTCAACGTTTTTGAAATTGAAATAATGTCAACATTTCCTTTTCCTGCAATCTTAATTCTGAAATGGTCGCAACGCTTAGGCATAATCGGCAGATATGAACTGTTGATACCTTTATTGCGCTGCGAATAAAAACACTGTTCAAACTTTCCGTCATCATATTTGATAAAGACCTTATAAAAAGCTCCCTTGTCAACCTTAGCTCTGATATTTATCTGATGCACATACTTCATATTAGCGTCATAAAAACCTATATCACCGCTTTCAGCGGACCACTCAAAACTATCCTCAGGAACACCGTCCGTATTAATCAGCTTGTTGTAATCACTGTTTACGGATTCAATTGTGTATCGTCCGTCAGCGTTTTGTGCAAGGAAATAGAGCACATGACCGTCACGTTGAAAATTGATAATATTCCGTCCGCTTTCCTTATGCCACACTCCGACTGACATATCAAAAACAAGCATTTCCGTTTCACCGTCATCACGTGTTGCAGAAATGTATAGCTTGTTTCCGACTCCTCCGCTTACGCAATTTGTATATTTGACATCTCCGAGCGGACGTGAAATAGATTCCGGCAGAGAGCCGTCATATAAGCAAAAATCAACAGGCGAGCGATAACAAACCACATTATTAACAATTGCAAGGCTTTTTGCATTTCCTTTTGCAACACCCCTGCACTCGGTTGTTGAAATCTGATAGTTTGACGGCATCGTTCCATAAACCTTATGCAGACATCTCTCTTTGAAAAATATAGGATAACCTAAATAAGTTATTGCACCTGTGAAACTTCCGTCACTGCCGACCGATGCAGCATAACTGTCCGTAGAAACACCTATAAATGAGTTCCAATTCGTAGGATCACCCTGCTTGCAGGCGTAAATTTCATTCACAACTTTGCCCGTCTTACTGTTAAGTCCGTATTTACAGCCCCATAATCTGTTATTGCTTTCAACAACAAAGTCCATATCAGGCACAGTTCTTTCAAATGTGATTGTTCCTTTTGCTATATAAAAATAACTCATATCAATCAAGCCGGCAATAATAATGTAATCATCCGCAGCGTCATAAAGAATTACACCTCTCTGATTAAGTGCTTCAACCTGATTCTTAATTCTCGTGCTTCCTGTATAGGTAAGACCGCTTATAGAAATACCATCCCATTTAGAAAAACCTTTGCCGATACCCGGCTTACTTAACTTTAAGTACGTTGTTGCCACCTGCTGCCACATTTTTGTGCTGTCATCCCAAACCTTGTAAATTGACACATCTCCCGATGTGTCAACCCACGCCGTACCGTTGGTTTTATTTGACGGTTCATCTCTCGATACATTTCTTAATTTAACTTCTCCGTCAATCGTGCACGCTTCAATTTTCAACAATGCACCTGAAAGGTCTGAAGTTTCATATTTTTTCCTGCATTCCATTTCTCCACGGTCAGATAAATCAACCAAATTAATGTAGTATTTATCAGGAAATATAACCGCATAAGCACCCATGCCGATAATAGTTCTCTCAGTCACATCACTTTTCAAAACAGATTCATCAATATCAATCTTCTTGCCGTTCACATAAAGGCTCTGAGATTGATTTATTTTGTTTGTATACACAAATGCTTCTTTACAGGCAAAGCCTGTCACTTGTTCGGCTTCTCCGAACTGCTTCACAACTGTCCTCTTTTTCCTCGGTGAAAGCAGCGGATAGTTGTCACTTGTCATATTAAGCACATCGGCAAACTCATTCTCACCGATTGATATGTTTCGATTGAGTCCTCCGAACTCATCAATAAAACTTCTTGCTGTCTCAATGTTATTTTGATATGGGTAATACATTTGTTCACCATCCCTTAAAGCCGCTTATTTTCGCCTTTTGCTTCGGCATATGCGTTCGGTTATAGTACCTCGCAAAGTTTGAATATGACTGATTATAGAGTTCAACAGCATTGTTATATAAATTGACCTCACCTCTGTTCAGATACATCTGACACATCAGCCAATGAATATACAGTTCTGTATAAGGTTCTTTAACAAGCAACTGCGTTCTTCTGTCCGTATCATTGTTATACGGCTCATAAATCACGCTTTCTGTACCCTCATGGGTGTCAATAATGTTTTCCTTGATGCTTCCGTCAAGATCGGAAAGCCACTTTATCTTGTCAATATCATCAATTTCATTTGTGTTTCGTGCATCAAAAATATCAAGTGCATTTTGTATTGTCATGTCTATTCTCCTCATTATTTAAGGTTACTCATTAAAAAGAGGCAGAGGAAGCAGGAATGTTCTTGCTTCGTCCGCCTCCGTTTAATCAGACTTAATCAGTTTGTGCTTTGCTGTAGTAGTCAATTTCAGCTTCCGTTTCAGCCTTGAAACTTCTTTCAAGCACTTCATAAACAGGCTCAGGCACTTCAACCGTCTTGCCCCTCTGAATCTGAAAGATTCTGCCGTTGACCGATGCGATAATATCAGGCTGTTCTTTGCTGCCCGCAAGTCTCGGAATGGTAATCGGCTTTTTTCTTTTCCAAGGGTCAGTTTCAATCACCTGTCCTTCTTGAACATTATCAGTGTTTATCTGTTCTTCAACAGCAGGGCTTGTGTTACTCTTTGCCATGATTTAAACCTCCTCAGGCAGCCTTGTCAATCTCAGAGAATGACGAGCCGCATTCAACTCTGACAAGATACTGCGGAATTGTAATCTTTGCACCAAACATCGGAATCTTCCAACCAATGGTGCTTCTTTGGTCGAGCGGGTCAGCCGTTCCGGCAGAGCCTTTTGACTTAACAATAATTGATGCGCCGCTGCCGCCGACATCAATAACCTTGTATGCGCCCTTGCCCATGAACAAGCATGAATATACTGCAACACCGCTTGCACCGCCGTCTGCACCTGTGAAGATTGCTGCTTCTGTGCTTTCAACAAAGCGTACACCGTAAAGCTTGCCGAGTTCTCCGTTGAAAATTGCAGTTGAGTTCTGATATTTCTGAACGTCAATCCAATTTTCATCGGTCATAAGATCATAGGAAACACTCGGGTGAATGATGCAAACATAGCTGCCGTCAAACTTCGGTGCATTCTGCTTTTTGAGGAATGTGACAGCTTTTGCAATAATCTTAGGTGTGAGCTTATGGTCTTTGGTGAGATATTCTCGTTTTGAAACTTCAACGCCGTCCTTATCGGCATAAATGACAAACGTGCCTGTATTCAGCTCGTTTCTTACAATGGTGTCAAGTGTCAAGCCCATGCTGTCGGCGTGTCTTGCTGTTACTTCAACAATAACCGGGTCGATTGCAGTCATATCAAGCAAATCCGATACGGCTGTGTAAGCACCGAACTCCTCAAGCGTCTTTGTGATGCTTGTCACCTTAACGGGTACACCGTCAGGGGTTACGCCCTCAGTGAGCGGAGTTGTTGCTTTCGGGAAAGCGGAAAACTGACGAAACTCGATTGTTTTTCCGC
>JAMPAE010000213.1 GCA_023667385.1 Ruminococcus sp. | reverse complement strand
ATGAAGAAAAACAACCCACGCCGCTATCGCATTGAAGGTGAGGGCAATTGGGGTATTGCTGAGGGCTTGATTTATGAAAACGTTGTTTGTGAAGAATTTGACATTGATGAAATAAGAAAAATCAAAGGTATCAAGTCGGCGTTCAATCTTGACTTTGGCTTCACTGACCCGAACGCATTTGTTTGTGAAATGATTGACAACGATGCAATGAAAATTTATGTGTTTGATGAATGGTATCGGACAGGTGTTACAAACAAAATCATTGCAGAAAAAATAAAAGAAAAAGGCTACGGAGGTCAGCGTATCATTTGCGATTGTGCCGAGCCGAAATCTATTGCTGAATTACAGGATGAGGGCATCAATGCCGAACCGTCACGCAAAGGTAGGGATTCCGTAAATCACGGTATCCAGCTCATTCAAAACTATCAGATTGTGGTTCATCCGAGGTGTGTTGAATTTAAAAAAGAAATTGAAAACTATTGCTGGGCCAAAGACAAAAACGGCAAGCCGACAGATAAACCCGATCATGAGTTTTCCCACGGTATGGATTCCATGCGCTACGGCGTTACAAAAATTCTGTTGCCGGATGCTTTCAGCTTTGATTAACAAGGAAGGAGAAATTATATGTTCGGTTTTAACAATCCTGCTGCGCAAATCGCAAACCTGATTTCACGTGGCTTAAAACAAAAAATGACAGATAAGCAGTTTCTTGAAAACGAAATAGCTCAGTGGAAACACAGCCCTGTGCGAATGATGCAAATCAAAGGGCATTTATATTACAACGGCGAGCATGACATACTTACACGTAAGCGTACGGCTATCGGTGAAAACGGAAAATTGCAGGAGGTTACAAACCTGCCGAACAACAGAATCATTGATAATCAATACGGTAAACTTGTAAATCAAAAAGCAAACTATCTTTTAGGTCAGCCGTTTGTTGTTGAAAGTGATAACGAGCAATATGTGAAAATACTTCAAAAAGTTTTTAATAAGCGATTTATGAAAACGCTCAAAAATGCAGGCAAGGCTGCACTTAACGGCGGCATCGCATGGCTTTATCCGTATTACAGCGAAAGCGGTGAATTTGCTTTCAGAATGTTCCCGTCTTATGAAATCCTGCCGTTTTGGAAAGACAGTGAGCACACTGTGCTTGACCTTGCGGTAAGACTTTATTCAGTTATCAGCTATGAGGGCACAACGCCGACAGTTGTTGAAAAGGTTGAAGTGTATGACCTTAAAGGTATGCACCGCTATATTATTGACGGCGGCATTCTTGTGCCCGATGTCAGTGAAAACAATGATGTTGATTCTGCGCATATTACGGTAACCGATTCCAAGGGCAATGTTACTTCGTTGAATTGGTCGAAAATACCGCTTATTGCAGTAAAATATAACGAGAATGAAATACCGCTTATAAAGAAGGTCAAAACACTTCAGGACGGTATAAATGTTATGCTTTCGGATTTTGAAAACAGTATGCAGGAAGATGCACGAAACACCATCCTTGTGCTGAAAAATTATGAGGGCACAAACTTAGGTGAGTTCAGGCGCAATCTTGCAACCTACGGAGCGGTTAAAGTTCGTTATGACGGTGAAACAAAAGGCGGTGTTGAAACTCTTGAAATCACTGTAAACGCAGAAAATTACAAATCTATTGTTGAGATATTCAAAAAAGCCATCATTGAAAACGGCATGGGTTACGATGCCAAAGATGACAGGCTTTCGGGCAATCCCAATGAAATGAACATCCAGTCAATGTATTCTGACATTGATATTGATGCCAATGACATGGAAACCGAACTCCAGGCAGCGTTTGAGGAAATTCTTTGGTTTGTCAACGCTCATCTTGCCAACACAGGCAAGGGCAATTTTGAAAACGAAGAAGTGAACATCATCTTCAACCGTGACATCCTCATCAATGAAACGCAGGCAATTGATGGCTGCGTGAAATCGGTCGGTATTCTTTCCGATGAAACTATCGTCAGTCAGCATCCTTGGGTTGATGACCCGCAAAAAGAACTTGAACGCATTGAAAGGCAGCGTAAGAAAGAACAAGATCAGATGCAGGAACAATATGACCCATTTGAACAAAAGCCTGACGGCGGTGATATGAATGAATAATGCTGATTACTGGAAGCAACGCTTTACACAGCTTGAAGCCGCTCAAAATAAAATCGGTATAGATGCTTATGCAGATATTGAGAAACAATATCGGCAGGCGATTAAAGACATTGAAAGCAAAATCGCTTTGTGGTATCAACGTTTGGCTGATAATAATGGTGTTTCAATGGCAGAAGCAAGAAAGCTGCTTAGTGCTTCAGAGCTGAAAGAGTTCAAGTGGGATGTTACGGACTACATAAAATACGGCAAAGAGAACGCTGTCAACGGACAGTGGATAAAAGAGCTTGAAAACGCTTCGGCAAAGTATCACATTTCAAAGTTTGAAGCACTCAAAATTAAAATCCGGCAAAGCCTTGAAGCGTTGTTTGCGAAACAGCATGAAACCGTAACTAAAACAATGTCAAACGTGTTCAAAAGCGGTTATTATCACACTGCATATGAACTGCAAAAAGGTTTTAATATTGGTTGGGACATTGCTTCACTTAATCAAAATCAGATTAAAAAAGTGCTCAGCAAACCTTGGGCGGTTGACGGAAAGAACTTTTCCGAGCGGATTTGGGGCAACAAGGAAAAGCTGATAAATGAGGTTCACAGCGAGCTTTCACGAAACATTATCACAGGTGCTGACCCGCAAAAGGTGATTGATGTAATTGCTAAAAAGATGAACACGTCAAAATCTAACGCAGGGCGGCTTGTGATGACTGAAGAAGCCTATTTCAGTTCAGCAGCGCAAAAGGATTGTTTCAATGATTTGGACGTTGAGCAATATGAAATTGTTGCAACACTTGATTCGCACACCTCGAATATTTGTCGAAGCCTTGACGGCAAGGTGCTCCCGATGAAAGACTATCAGGCAGGCGTAACAGCTCCACCGTTTCATGTGCGCTGCCGTTCGGTCGCAGCACCGCATTTTGACGATGATTTCGGTGTTATCGGTGAACGTGCTGCAAAGAACGCTGACGGTAAGAAATATTATGTTCCTGATGACATGACTTATGAGCAGTGGTATGAGAGGTTTGTTGACAATTCGGAGGAATTGGGTATAATAGAAGCAGAAGATGGATTGTATAGAAATACATCAAATATTGGAGTGTTTTCTTCGTTACCTGAAAGGATGACAAAAAAGCATATTAGGAATATTGCACGATTATGTGGAATCGACATGAAGGGCATTAGAATTCATATTGATAATAATTCTGAATTGTTGAATTTACCACTAACCGGACGAGCAGATTCGGAAGAAATTGGAGGAATCACTTTTTTTCCAAATGCTTTTGTTAGCAGGAGAGAATTGGTTTCAACACTTATACATGAAAAAGAACATGTAAAACAATTTAAAGATTTTGGTGTTGAGTACGTACAAAACAATAGAAACTATTTTGAACGATTAGCATATTTGGTGGAAGAGCGAGAAATTACAAGATTGGAAATGGAGGGACTCATATGAATGGTTGGATAAATAATCTAATTGATTATATGAAAGAAGGGTCAATTGGAGTGTGTCCCAATTGTGGAAGTGATAATGTGCAAGTAGAAGAACATTCATGTGGTCGCACTTC